>NZ_JASDCY010000085.1:0-7354 GCF_030407675.1 Kocuria sp. APC 4018
TTCCACGGTGGCGCACCACACGCGGCGTCCGGCGAAGGCCCCCGCCACCACGGAGCGCAGCACCGCGGGGCGCTGCTCCGGGAGGTAGGGAGGCACGGGCGCCGGCCCCACGCACTCCACGGGATCCAGGATCGCCTGCCACCGGCCGCCGCCGAACACCGGGTCCCCGTAGGCGGCCTCGGGACGGCGGGTGACCAGGCCGTGGTCGTCGTAGACCGGCGCCACCAGGGCGGGCGGGAGCAGCCACGAACGGGGAGTGTCCGTGACGTAGAAGTCGTCACGGGAGCGTTCCAGGGACGTGGACGTGTAGAGGGGCTCGCCGTGCAGCGTCTCGACGCGCAGGTCCGAGGGGCGCCGCAGCCACGCCCGCACGGGTTCCGCGGGCGTGGTGTCGCCGCCGCCCACCCAGTGCAGTGAGAACCGCAGGGTGTCCCAGCGCCACGGCGAGGAGCGGCAGAGGGCCGCGAAAGTCTCCTCGGACACGTCCGGGTGGGCGGGCCGGGTCTGCCAGGGAACGCTCATGGGCCCAGTCTACGAAGCCGCCCTGCACAGCCCCCGCAACATCTCCGGCAGGCGGCTGGGCGGTGCCTACCATGGCCCCATGATGCAGCCCAACTTGGCGGGCATCGGGGGATTCGTGGGGGACCACCTGCAGGAAGCGGCACTCAGTGCCCAGCTCGCGGCAGTGCTGTGCGCGCTGGCCGTCCTGGTGCTCGCGTGCTCCGGGGTGTGGCTCGCGGCCACCGACATCCGCGAGCACCGACTTCCCGGTTCCGTGGTGCGACCGCTCTACCCCGTCACGGTCCTGCTGCTGGGCGCCGCGGCAGTCCTTGGGGACGACCCTGAGCGGCTCGGGTGGATGCTGTGGGGGATGCTCATCATGGGCGGGCTGTTCCTGGCGCTGAGACTGGCGCATCCCGCGGGCATGGGACTCGGGGACGTGCGCCTGGCGGGCGTGCTCGGGATCCTCACCGGTTTCTCCTCCGTGACCCACACGGTGGTGGCGCTCGCGGCCACGTTCCTGCTCGCGGGAGCCTTCTGCGCTGTGCTGCTGCTGTCGGGAAGGGCAGGACCCTCCAGCCGCATTCCCCTGGGGCCGTTCATGATCGTGGGAAGCTTGGGTGTGGTGGCGTTCGTGTGACAGGGCCCTCCTGAACCCGCCCACCGCCGGAGTTCTGCACCCCTGCACCCCTGCACCCCGAGGAGATCACCCCATGGCCGTCCCGGACTTCATCCAGCAGCTGCGGCGCAGCATCGGCCACGACCTGCTGTGGCTGCCCGGCTGCACCGCCGTGGTGCTGCACGAGGGCAAGGTGCTGCTCGGACGGCGCGCGGACAACGGGAACTGGGGGCTCATCACCGGCATCGTGGAGCCGGGGGAGGACCCCGGTGTGGCCGCCCGTCGGGAGTGCCTCGAGGAGACGGGGGTGGAGATCACCGTGGATGCCCTGGTGCGGGTCAAGGCCGGAGGGGTAGTGGAGTTCCCCAACGGGGACCGTTGCCAGTTCCTGGACCACACGTTCCTGTGCAGCTACGTGGGCGGGGACGCGCGGGTCGCGGACGACGAGTCCCTCGAGGTCGGCTGGTACCCCGTGGACGCCCTCCCGGAGATGCCTGAGCACCAGGCCGAGCGACTGCACGCGGCGCTGGAGTTCACGGGGCGCACCGGCTTCGAGAGCTGAGCCCGCGCCCGGACACGCGACGACGCCGCGGGGGCGGCTCCGCGGCGTCGTCGTCCGTGCGTCCCCGGGTGGGAACGGGCCCCGCCGGGAAGGAGCCAGCCGGGACGGACCCGGCCGGCGGATCAGCCGCGCGGGATGTTGCGCAGGTTGGAACGGGCCATGGAGACGGCCTCGCCAGCGCCGCGGTTGAGCACGATGCGGGACATCGCGGTGGCAAAGCCGAAGACCTGGTCCTTCTTGATCTCCGGGGGGATGGACAGAGCGTTGGGGTCGGTGATGACCTCCACCACGGACGGGCCCTGGTGGGCGAGCGCGGTGGTGAACGCGGACTCGAGGTCCTTGGGCTTCTCCACCCGGATGCCCTGCATGCCCATGGCGGTCGCGATCTGCGCGTAGTTCGCCTGGGGCACGTCCACGCCGAAGTCCGGCAGCCCGTCCACGAGCATCTCCAGCTTGACCATGCCCAGCGTGGAGTTGTTGAACACCACCACGGTCACGGGCAGGTTGTAGGCCGCGAGCGTCAGCAGCTCGCCCATGAGCATGGAGAGCCCGCCGTCGCCGGACATCGAGATGACCTGGCGTCCCGGCTCGGCCAGCTGCGCGCCGATCGCCTGCGGCAGGGCGTTGGCCATGGACCCGTGCAGGTAGGAGCCCAGGATGCGGCGGGTGCCGAGCGGGTTGATGTAGCGGGCGCTCCACACGTTGCACATGCCGGTGTCCGCGGTGAACACGGCGTCGCGGGCCGCCACCTGATCCAGGATGGACGCCGCGTACTCCGGGTGGATGGGTGTCATCTTCTCGACCTTGCGGGTGTACGCCCCCACGGCCTTGTTCATGAGCTTGTCGTGCTTGGCCAGGGTCTTGTCCAGGAACGAGCGGTCGGACTTGACCGTGAGCTCGGGCAGCAGCTTGAGGATCGTGGACTTCACGTCACCGTGCACGGGGATGTCCACACCGGTGCGGCGCCCGATCACGGTGGGATCGGTGTCCACCTGGATGGTGGTGACGTCCGGGAGGAACTGGTCGTACGGGAAGTCGGTGCCGAGCATGAGCATCACGTCGGCGTCGTGCAGCCCCTCCGCCGCGGCACCGTAGCCCAGCAGCCCGGTCATGCCCACGTCGAACGGGTTGTCGTACTGGATCTGGTCCTTGCCGCGCAACGAGTGGCCCACGGGCGCCTTCAGGGTGTCCGCGAGGGCAATCACCTCGTCGTGGGCGCCGGCCACGCCGATGCCCGCGAAGATCGCGACCTTCTTGGCCGAGTTCAGGGCCTGCGCCATGCGCTCGACCGTCTCGTCCGAGGGAACGACGGCGCTCGGTGCCGGCACGGCGAACGGCCGGGCCTCCACCGCGACGTCCGAGTCCGCGAGGTCACCCGGCAGCGTCACCACGGAGACGCCGGGGCTGGTCACGGCGAACTGGATCGCGGAGCTCACCACGGCGGGGCACTGCTGCGGGGTGCTCACCAGCTCCGAGTACACGGAACACTCGGTGAAGATCCGGTCCGGGTGGGTCTCCTGGAAGTACTCGGAGCCGATGTACTGCGAGGGGATGTGGGAGGCGATGGCCAGCACGGGCGCACCGGAGCGGTTGGCGTCGTAGAGCCCGTTGATCAGGTGCAGGTTGCCGGGACCGCACGAGCCCGCGCACACCGCGAGCTTGCCGGTCAGCTGGGCCTCGGCACTCGCGGCGAACGCACCAGCCTCCTCGTGGCGCACGTGCACCCAGTCGATCCCGCCCTTCGCGGAGCCGCCGGTGCGGCGCACGGCGTCCACGATGGGGTTGAGGCTGTCGCCGACCACGCCGTAGATGCGCTCCACGCCGGCTTCCACGAGCTGCTGGACGATCTGTTCTGCGAGCTTCACACTGTCTCCTCGAAGGAACGGCCCGCCGCGGGGGGCACCCGGGCGGGCATCACGAATGTCTCTGTGATCCAGGGTAGTCCCGGGTCCTTGCAGGCGAAAAGATCTGTGGGCAACGGAACACCGGCGCGTGCGGCGTCCCACGAGGGCCCCGCAGCCGCTCGGTCCCGCGCCGGACGGGCGGGACCGGGCGCGCGGACCCGACCCTGCGGCGTCGTCCGCGCACGGTGGTCCGGAATGCGGGAGGCGGAACCCCGGTCACGAGACGCCCGGGCGAGCCCCCGTCACACCCCGGCCCACCTCGTGGCGCCGGACGCGCGGACCCGACCCCGCGGCGCGCTCCGGGGCCGGAGCGGGGTCCCCGGCCCGGAGACGGAAGGACCCGGCCGCTCCTCAGGGGGAGGCCGGGTCCTGTCACGCGCTCGCCGCGCAGGTGGGCGCGGCGGTCAACCGGTCGCTCAGTGGTTGCCCGTCATGGTGGTGACGTCCAGCGCCTTGTCGAGCTGCTCCTCGGTGAGCTTCTCGCCGTCCACGTAGCCGAGCTCGATGGTCGCCTCCCGCACGGTGACCTTGTTGGCCACGGCGTGCTTGGCGATCTTCGCGGCGGCCTCGTAGCCGATGGCCTTGTTCAGCGGGGTCACGATCGAGGGGGAGGCCTCGGCCAGGAAGCGGCAGCGCTCCTCGTTGGCCTGCAGCCCGTCCACCATCTTCTCCGCGGCCACGCGGGACGCGTTCGCGAGCAGACGGATGGACTCGAGCAGGTTCGCGGCCATCACGGGGATGCCCACGTTGAGCTCGAACGCGCCGTTGGTGGAGGACAGCGCCACCGTGGTGTCGTTGCCGATCACCTGGGCGGCCACCTGGATGGTCGCCTCGCAGATCACGGGGTTGACCTTGCCCGGCATGATCGAGGAGCCCGGCTGCAGGTCGGGGATGTGCAGCTCGCCCAGGCCGGTGTTGGGCCCGGAGCCCATCCAGCGGATGTCGTTCATGATCTTCATGTAGGAGTACGCGATGTTGCGCAGCTGCCCGGAGGCCTCCACCAGGCCGTCGCGGTTGGCCTGCGCCTCGAAGTGGTTGCGGGCCTCCGTGAGGGGTAGCCCGGTCTCCTCGGAGAGCAGCTCGATCACACGCGCGGAGAAGCCGTCCGGGGTGTTGATGCCGGTGCCCACGGCGGTGCCGCCCAGGGGGACCTCGGCCACGCGCGGCAGGGAGGCGTCGATGCGCTCGATGCCGTAGCGCACCTGCGCGGCCCAGCCGCCGAACTCCTGGCCCAGGGTCACGGGGGTGGCGTCCATGAGGTGGGTGCGCCCGGACTTCACGACGTCCTTGAACTCCGCGGCCTTCTTCTCCAGGGAGGTGGCGAGCACGTCCATGGCAGGCTTGAGGTCGTTGATCAGGGCGTTGGTCACGGCCACGTGCACCGAGGTGGGGAACACGTCGTTGGAGGACTGCGAGGCGTTGACGTGGTCGTTCGGGTGGACCTCCACGCCCGCGGACTCCAGGGCCCGGGACGCGAGCGTGGCGAGCACCTCGTTGGTGTTCATGTTCGAGGAGGTGCCGGAGCCGGTCTGGAACACGTCGATCGGGAAGTCGGCGTCGTACTCGCCGGAGGCCACGGCGTCCGCGGCGTCGCGGATGGCCTGCGCGCGCTGCGCGTCCAGCACACCCAGCTCCTCGTTGGCGGTGGCGGCGGCCTTCTTCACCTGGGCGAGCGCCCTGATGTGCTCGCGCTCCAGGGTGGTGCCGGAGATGGGGAAGTTCTCCACGGCGCGCTGCGTCTGCGCACGGTAGAGCGCGTTCTTGGGAACGCGCACCTCGCCCATGGTGTCGTGTTCGATGCGGTACTCGGTGTTTTCAGCCATGGCCCCAGTTTAGGCGCCCGCACCGCCGCGCGCCCGCCTCACCAGTGCCCGAGCGGCCGCATGACGGACGACGACGCCGCCCGCCCGGGTGCCGCCCCTCCGCCGCACCAGCGCCTGAGCGGCCGCGGGACGGACGGCGACGTCGCCCGCCCGGGTGCCGCCGCGTCGTCGCCCGCCCAGAGGCCTTCGCACGGACCTCCGGTGGGGAACCCGCACCCGCAGCCGCTCGCCTCCGCACGGACCGGGACGCTCTCATGTGTCGATAGTGCAGAAAGTGGGCCCTGATGCTGCGTCTGCTCCCCACCACAGCATCACGCGGGTGTGCGGCGCGGGGCCGCGGCCGGGCGGGTGCGGACGCGTGGAGGTGCGGCCGGGCGGCTCAGGCCTCGCCGAAGGCGGGGTCCTCGCTGTAGACCAGCTCGGCCTTGCCGTCCGTGAGGTGGTAGAACACGCCGATCACAGCGGCGTCCCCGCGGGTGACCGCACCGGAGATCGCGGCGGAGTGGTCCATGAGCCGTGCGGCGGTCTGCCGGGTGTGCTCCACGACCATGTCCTGCAGGTCCGCGTCCCCGGCGCGCTTGGCCTCCAGGACGGACGGGGTGATGCGCTCCACGAGGTCGCGCTGGAAGCCGCGGGGCAGCTGCCCGGACTCCACGGAGTCCTTGGTGGCCGTCACCGCGCCGCACGAGTCGTGGCCGAGGACCATGATCAGCGGCGTGCCGAGCACCTCGATCGCGTACTCCAGGGAGCCGAGCACGGCGTTGTCGATCACCTGACCGGCGGTGCGGATCACGAAGGTGTCACCGAGGCCGAGGTCGAAGATGATCTCCGCGGCCAGCCGGGAGTCGGAGCACCCGAAGATCACGGCGAACGGCTTCTGGGACTGCGCGAGGTCCTTGCGGCGCTGCGCGTCCTGGTGAGGGTGCTCGGTCTGCCCGGCGATGAAGCGGGCGTTGCCGTCCTGCAGGGCGCGCCACGCCTCGAGCGGGGTGCGGGGGGTGTGGTCCACGGCGGTGGTCTGAGTGCTCACGCAACGGCTCCAGGGTGCTCGAAGGGTTCGCGGGCGCCGATCGGGCCCGCATCGGTTCCAGGGTAGACCGGCTCACGCCGTGCTTCTGCGGGGCCGCGGACAGCGGCCTGAGTCCGGTCGGTCAAGGCGATCGTGGCGGTCCCGAGGTCTGCGGGCTCCCGAAGCACAGGCGCCACCCCTGGACACGGCGGGGGATCAGGAGCCGGACAGCGCCTGCGCGACCTGCTCGAACTCCGCGTCCGGTGCCTTGCCGCTGAGCACCACGGTGGAGTCCTTGAGGTCGGCGACCCACGCCGTGTACTCCTCCTGCTTGTCCGTGGCTTCGCGGTGGTGCAGGGTCCACGTGACCCCGCCGACGGTCTTCTCGCCGGTCTGCGGAGCCTGCTCGGTGCGCTGCGCGAGCCACGTGGGGTTGGACTCGGCCGTCTGCACCAGGTCCACTAGGTGGTACTCGGGGGAGAGGTATCCCACGTTCCACAGCGGCACGCCGTCCTCGGAGTTCTCGGTCCAGCGCGCGTAGTTGGCGCTCCACCCCTCGGGCAGCTGCGGGGCCGCCGGGGTGAAGGGCGCCTGGTCCGCCACGAACGCGGCCTCCTGGCCCACGTCCACGTTCGCGCGGTAGGGCTGTCCGTCCGGCTTGGGCTGAAGCCACAGGAACGGCAGCAGCAGGAGCATGAGCACCACCATGGAGATGACCATGCCCCGGATGGGGGCGTTGATCCGCGCCGCCTGCTTGGTGGTCAGCTGGGGGACGGGCTGCTCGGCGTCCCCGGCGTTCTCCGTGCCGCTGCCGACGCCGCCCGGTCCGGTCTCCGGGGCGGCGCTCCCCGCACCGGGGACGGGACCAGCGCTCCCGGAATCACCCTCGATGCTGGAAGGGGAGGACGCACCGGGGTTGCTGGTTGCACCGGAGGC
>NZ_JASDCY010000086.1:0-7329 GCF_030407675.1 Kocuria sp. APC 4018
TGTCACCGGGTCTCCTCGTGGATGAAAGTCACCAGGTCGCTGAGCACGTCCGGGTCCGTGTCCGGCGGGACACCGTGGCCCAGGTTGACCACGTGGCCGGGAGCGCTCTCGCCCCGGCGCAGGACGTCACGGGCGTGCTCGTGCAGCACGTCCCGCGGCGCGCAGAGCAGAGCGGGATCGATGTTGCCCTGCACCACGGTACGCCCGCCGAGGCGGTGCGAGGCCACGTCGAGAGGAATGCGGTAGTCCACGCCCACGGCGTCCGCGCCGGCGTCCCGCATGGCGGCGAGCAGCTCCCCCGTGCCCGTCCCGAAGTGGATGCGGGGCACCCCGAGGTCCGCCACCGCCCCGAGCGCGTCCGCGGAGTGGCGCTGCACGTGGGCCTCGTAGTCCCCCAGCGAGAGCGAGCCCGCCCAGGAGTCGAAGAGCTGCACGGCGGACGCCCCCGCCTCGACCTGCGCCCGGAGGAAGGCGCCGGAGGTGCGGGCGGCCCACTGGGCGAGTGCGTCCCAGGACGCCGGGTCCGCGTGCATCATGGTGCGCGGACGCAGGTGGTCGCGGGAGGGACCGCCTTCCACCGCGTAGGCGGCAATGGTGAACGGTGCCCCGGCGAAGCCGATGAGCGGCGTGTCCCCCAGCTCCGCGACCGTGCGCTGCACGGCCTCACGGATGGGGTCCAGGGCGGCGTCGGGAAGCTCGGGCAGAGCGGCGACGTCCGCGGCCGATCGCACGGGGTGCTCCAGCACCGGACCGCGTCCTGCCACGATGTCCACTCCGACTCCCGCGAGCTTCATGGGCACCACGATGTCGGAGAAGAAGATGGCGGCGTCCACGCCGTGGCGGCGCACCGGCTGCAGCGTGATCTCCGCGGCGAGCGCCGGGGTCAGGCAGGCCTCCAGCATCCCGGTGCCCTCCCGGGCCGCCCGGTACTCGGGCAGGGATCGGCCGGCCTGGCGCATGAACCACACGGGGCGGTGCTCGGCGGGCAGCCCGCGCAGGGTGCGCACGAGCGGCGACTCGGCGGTGCCGACGCGCAGGGGGTGGGCCTCGGGCAGAGCGCCGAGGCGGCGCTGCCACGCGGCTGCCTCGGCCTGGGGATCCAGGTCCGGTCGGGCCGCCTCGTGGGCCGTGGCGGCAGACCCTGCCGGACGGGGCTCGGAGGACTCGGGGATGCGCGCGTTCTGGGAAGCCATGATGGTCCCATCATGCCAAAGGACTCCGACGCGTTTTGGTGACGATCCGTCCGCACGGGTGGGACCTGAACCGCGCCGCGCGCTGGTGGCTATGCTGGGCGGAGCAGAACGACTTCGTCTAGGATGGCGGGATTGTGGTTCTTTTCTGTCTTGTCGCATCGCACCGCACCGTTGACCTCAACACTGTGGCCAGGTTGAGCACCGGGGCCCTCGGCGTGGCCGAGGACGCCGTGTCCCGCGGTGCGCTGGCGGGAGCCATCACCCTCTCCACGTGCAACAGGCTCGAGCTCTACGGTGAGCTGTCCGAGCACGACCCGCGCAACGTGGCCCGCGCCCAGCAGGAGCTTGCGGAGAGGATCGCGGAGCGTGCCGGCCTGGACGAGCGGTTCGTGCTCGAGACCATGGACGCGTACCAGGGGCCCGAGGTCCCCCGTCACCTGTTCACCGTGGTCTCCGGGCTGGAGTCCGCCGTGGTGGGCGAGCGCGAGATCACGGGCCAGGTCCGCCGGGCCCTCACCCAGGCCCGCCAGTCGGGCACCGCCTCGGGTCACCTCGTGCAGCTGTTCGAGGCCGCGGCCCGCACCGCCCGCGAGGTGGGCGCCCGCACGGGGCTCGGCGAACGCGGACGCTCCATCGTGTCGGTGGCGCTGGACCTCGCCGACGACATCACCCCGGGCGACTGGCCCGGACGCCACGCCCTCGTGTTCGGCACCGGGGCGTACGCGGGTGCCACCATGGCCGCCCTGCGGGACCGCGGGTGCGCGGACATCGAGGTCTACTCCGGCTCCGGACGTGCCGAGCAGTTCACGGACCAGCGCGGAGGCTCCCCCGTGACGGACGCGGGCCTTCCTGCGGCCCTGCGCCGGGCGGACGTGATCATCGGGTGCTCCGGCGGCTCCGCTCCCATGCCCGCGGCCGCCTTCCCGGACGGGCCTCGCACCGTGGTGGACCTCGCGCTGGCCCGAGACTTCGACCCCGCCGTGGCGGACCTGCCGGGCGTGGAGCTGATCACCCTGGAGTCCGTGCGCGTGGCCGCGCCCGAGGAAACCAGTGAGTCCGTGAGCGCCGCGCGCGAGATCGTGGAGCGCGCCGCCCGCGGGTTCGAGACGTCCCAGAACGCGCGCAGCATGGACCAGGCGATCGTGGCCCTGCGCAAGCACACCATGGCGGTGCTGGACTCCGAGCTGGACAAGGTCCGCGCCCACCACGGCTGCACCGGCGCCGAGGAGCAGATCGAAATGGCCATGCGCCGGATGGTCCGTTCGCTGCTGCACACCCCCACGGTCCGGGCCCGCCAGCTCGCGGCGGAGGGCCGCGCGGACGAGTACATCACCGGCCTGGAGGCTCTCTACGGCCTGGAGGTCGCCGTTCCGGAGGCCTCCGACGCCGCGCAGGAGCCTCCCGCCGAACAGTCCCCCTCGGACGCCCCGCGCCCGCGCGCGGTCGGCTGAGACCATGTCCGACCGCTCGTCCTCGGAGGAGGGCCACATGACAGCTTCCGACGCCGCCGGCGCTCCCGCGCGCCCCGCTCACGTCCGCGCCCGGCGCATGAGTCGGGACCAGCGCCGCGAGCAGCTGCTGGACACGGCACTGCGGGTGTTCTCCGACGGCGGCTACCACGCCACGTCCATGGACGAGATCGCGGCCGCGGCCGGTGTGTCCAAACCCGTGCTGTACCAGCACTTCCCGGGGAAGCGGGAGCTGTTCCTCGCCCTTGTCGAGCACACGCTCGCGGATCTCTCGCAGCGCATCGGCGACTCCCTGGCCACCGCGGACTCCAACCGCGCGCAGGTGCGCAACGTGATCGACACGCACTTCGAGTTCGTGCACTCGTGCCCCCAGGCCCACCGCCTGGTGTTCAGCGCGGACCTGATGTCCTTCCCCGAGGTCGCCGCGCAGCTGGACGAGTTCTACCAGGAGGTCGCCCAGACCGTGGCGGCGTTCCTCGGTCCGCGGACCGGCGCGCCCCCGGCCCAGGCCATGCTGCTGTCCCGGGGTCTGGTGCACCTGGTGGAGACCTCCGCGGTCTTCTGGACCCGGCACCCCGAGGCCGGCACGCGCGAGGAGGTCCAGGACCGGCTGTTCCGTTTAGCCTGGGGCGGAATCAAGTCCCTCAACGAGGAGCACGCGGAGGCGGCTCCTAGACTGAGCGGCGACGACCAGGACTGACCCGCCGGACGCGGACACCCCGCGCGACCGGTCCGCCGCACAGCGTTCGACCCGCGAGCACCGCGGGGAGACCACCCCCGCAGGAGGTACCCATGGAAATCAAGATCGGCATCCAGAACGTGGCCCGTGAGCTCGTGGTCCACGCCGAGATGACCGCCGACGAGGTGCAGGCCAAGGTGGCCGAGGCACTGAGCTCCGGCGCTCCCCTCGTGCTGCAGGACTCCAAGGGCGGCACGGCCGTGGTTCCGGCCGCGAGCATCGGCTACGTGGAGACCGGGCAGGAGACCAAGCGCAAGGTCGGCTTCACTCCCCTGCCGCTGGGCTGAGCCCCTCTGGGCGGGACCGCCACCGGCACTCCCGCCCACCCGCGCCGACGTCCCCGGAGCACACGCCCGGGGGCGTCGGTGCGTTTGCGGGTACACTGGGGGTGTTTCAGCAGGATGACCGGTCGTCCCAGGACACCGTCACGTTCAGTCTTCACCCGCTCCGGCACCGCGCCCGGATGGTCGTGCACCGTTCCGATGAGCGCCCGGGTGGGTACGTTCCACGATCGGCTTCCTCACACCCGCGCGGTGGCCCCCGGCCCGCGTCGAGAGCGCCCCACCGCGGCGATCCCGGCACGGGCGCCGGTGACGGTGCCCCGCGCCGACACCCGTGAAGGACCGTTTTGACAGACATCACCGCAACACCCGAGCAGGACGCCCCGGAGCTCGACGAATCTGGCGCGCAGGCCATCGAGACCGCCGAGCCGGTGGAGGAGTCCTCGTTCGCGGACTTCGGGGTCCGCCAGGACATCGTGGACGCCCTCGCCGCCCACGGCATCACCTCCCCGTTCCCCATCCAGGCCATGACCCTGCCCATCGCCCTGTCCGGGCAGGACATCATCGGCCAGGCCAAGACCGGCACCGGCAAGACCCTGGGCTTCGGCATCCCCGCGCTGCAGCGCGCGGTGGGCCGGGACGACGAGGGCTGGGCGCAGCTCAAGAAGCCGGGCGCCCCGCAGGCCCTGATCGTGGTCCCCACCCGCGAGCTCGCGGTGCAGGTGGGCAGCGACCTCTCGATCGCCGCCAGGACTCGCAACGCACGCGTGGCCACCATCTACGGCGGACGCCCGTACGAGTCCCAGATCGCCGAGCTCGAGAAGGGCGTGGAGGTCGTGGTGGGCACCCCCGGGCGCCTGATCGACCTCAACCGCCAGCACTTCCTGGACCTGAGCCACGTGCGCATGGTCGTGCTGGACGAGGCGGACGAGATGCTGGACCTGGGCTTCCTCCCGGACGTGGAGAAGCTGCTCTCCACGGTTCCGGCCGTGCGCCAGACCATGCTGTTCTCCGCCACCATGCCCGGCCCCGTGGTCGCGATGGCCCGGCGCTACATGACCCGGCCCATGCACATCCGCGCGGCCGCTCCGGACGAGGGCACCACCAAGAAGGACATCCGCCAGGTCATCTACCGCGCCCACCACCTGGACAAGGACGAGGTGGTCGCGCGCATCCTGCAGGCCGAGGGCCGCGGACGCAGCATCATCTTCACGCGCACCAAGCGCGCCGCCGCCAAGCTCGCGGACGAGCTAATCCACCGCGGCTTCGCGGCCGCTCCCCTGCACGGCGACCTCGGCCAGGGCGCGCGCGAGCAGGCGCTGCGCGCGTTCCGCAACTCCAAGGTGGACGTGCTCGTGGCCACGGACGTCGCGGCCCGCGGCATCGACGTGGAGGACGTCACCCACGTGATCAACTTCCAGTGCCCCGAGGACGAGAAGACCTACCTGCACCGCACCGGGCGCACCGGCCGCGCGGGCAACAAGGGCACCGCCATCACGTTCGTGGACTGGGACGACGTCCCGCGCTGGCGCCTGATCGACAAGGCCCTGGAGCTCGGCATCCCCGAGCCCGTGGAGACCTACTCCTCCTCCGACCACCTGTACTCGGACCTCAACATCCCGCGCACCGCCAAGGGCAAGCTGCCCAGGGCCCAGCGCACGCTCGAGGGCCTGGACGCCGAGGAGATGGAGGACCTCGGGGACGCCCGTCCCCGCCGCGACGACAAGCGATCCTCGGGCGGGTCCCGCAACAACTCCGGCGGACGACGCCGCTCGGGGGCCTCGGGCTCCGACGGCCGCCGTTCCGGTGGTTCCGGCTCCCGCGAGCGCTCGGGGCAGTCCTCCGAGAGCCGGGAGAACGGCCGCGAGAAGACCGCGCACGCCCCGCGTGAGAAGTCCGTGGAGACCTCGGGTGAGGGCGGCGCCAAGCGGCGCAGGCGGCGTCGTCGTCCCTCGGGGCAGAACAAGGGCGGCAGCGGGCAGAACGGCCAGCAGTCCCCCGCCGCGGGAGAGTAGGGGCGGTGGGCGCGCGGGAGCCCTTCGTGTTCGACCCGGAGGGCACCAGCGCCATCGTGCACGGTGAGAACCTCACCGTCCTGGAGTCCCTGCCGGACGAGGCGTTCTCCCTGGTGTACCTGGACCCGCCGTTCAACACGGGCAGGGACCAGGTGCGCCGCACCACCCGCTCGGTTCCCGTGGCCCACGGCGAGGGGGACCGGGTGGGGTTCGCGGGCCGTTCCTACGAGACGATCATGGGCTCGCTGCGCCGCTACGAGGACTCGTTCGCGGACTACCTGGGGTTCCTGGAGCCCCGGCTGGCGCACGCCCGGCGCGTGCTGGCCCGCCACGGCACCCTGTACGTGCACCTGGACTACCGCGAGGTGCACTACGTCAAGGTGCTGCTGGACGCCATGTTCGGCCGCGAGTGCTTCCTCAACGAGATCGTCTGGGCCTACGACTTCGGCGGGCGCACCACCCGGCGCTGGCCCGCCAAGCACGACACCATCCTCGTTTACGTGAAGGATCCCACCGCGTACCACTTCAACTCGCAGGACGTGGACCGCGAGCCCTACATGGCCCCGGGGCTCGTGGGTCCGGAGAAGGCCGCGCGCGGCAAGCTGCCCACGGACGTGTGGTGGCACACGATCGTCTCGCCCACCGGGCGGGAGAAGACCGGCTACCCCACCCAGAAGCCCGCGGGCGTGCTGCGGCGGATCGTCACGGCGTCCTCGCGGCCCGGGGACTGGGTGCTGGACTTCTTCGCGGGATCGGGCACCACGGGAGCGGTCAGCGCCGAGCTGGGCCGCCGGTTCGTGTGCGTGGACAGCAATCCCGAGGCCGTGGAGGTCATGCGGCTGCGTCTGCCGGACGTGCCCGTGCGCACCGTCTGAGCACCCGGCTCAGGGCCAGCGCACCTCCACGCCGGAGGTGGCCTGCTCGCAGATCCGGGTCAGTGACCGCGCGGACGTGGAGTTCTCCCCCAGCCGGTTGGGCTTGCCCTCCCCGTGGTAGTCGCTGGAGCCGGTCACGATCAGGTCGTGCTCGGCGGCCATGGTCATGAGGATCGCGCGGGACTCGTCCGGGTTGTCCCGGTGGGCCACTTCCAGCCCGCCCAGCCCGGCGTCGATCATGGCCCCGAAGTCCGCGGCACTGGCCACACGGCCCCGCAGCGGTGCCATGGGGTGCGCGCAGACCGGAACCCCGCCTGCCGCGCGCACCAGCTTGATGGCCTCCACGGGGTCCAGGGCGTCGTGGCGCACGTAGTACTTGGAACGCCCGGACAGCAGGTCCGAGAACGCGTCCGAGCGCGTGGGAACCACGCCCAGCGCCACGAGCGCGTCCGCGATGTGCGGGCGGCCCACCGTGGCGCCGGGGCCCACCTGGGCGGTGACGTCCTGCCACGTGATGTCGTAGTCCTCCCCCAGCAGCTCCACCATGCGCCGGGCCCGGGTGAGCCGGTTGCGGCGGCACTCCTCGATCCGGTCCACGAGCGGCTGGTGCGTGGGATCGTGCAGGTAGCTCAGCATGTGCACGGAGATGCCGTCCGGGGTGGTGCAGGTGATCTCCATGCCCGGCACGAACGCCACCCCCAGCCCCACCGCGGTGTCCCCGGCCTCCTGCCACCCGGCCGTGGTGTCGTGGTCGGTG
>NZ_JASDCY010000087.1:0-7215 GCF_030407675.1 Kocuria sp. APC 4018
GCCCGGCCCGCGCCCAGCGTTCCGGCAGGACGGACCGGACGGTGGGACCCCGCACCAGTTGTTAGCCTGGACCCATGACGAAAACTTTGCAGGAGCTGATCGACGAGTCGATCTTCATCTCCACCGAGTACCAGGCAGTGCTGGCCGAGCTGTCGCAGGGTGCGGATTGGGACGTGGACTTCTCCGCGCCGTCGTTCACCCTGCAGACCACCCCGCCGGTCACCCTCACGCCCTACCTGCTGGGCACCGAGTCCGCGTCCCGCGGGTCCTTCGTGTGGTGCTGGCAGGAACTGGGCCACTTCAACCCGCAGGTGGTCTCCGCCGCGGTGCAGGCCAAGCAGGCCGGGGAGCGCCACGAGGTCGCGGAGCTGAGCACGGCGGAGCTGCCGCTGCAGGAGGGACTCGCTCGTCGGGTGACCCTGGCGGCCAAGGCTGTGACCGGTCTCTACGCCCACTACCCCGCGCGCGCCGGCGGGAACATCACCGCGTGGCTGCTGCTGGACGGCCAGCAGTTCGAGCTCCCGCGTCTCACCGAGCAGCGGATGATGCAGGTGATCGGGGAGTCCCTCACCACGGACACCGCCGTGGACCACAACCTGGCCGTGGCCAGCTACGCCAAGCTGCGTGGCGCCCACGTGGCATGGGACACGGACGCCACCTGCGTGGTCACGGTCCACGACGGCGCCCAGCGCTTCTGGTTCGACGACCACCAGATCACCGGTGTGGAACCGGCCGAGCCCTCCGTGGGGGAGGACGAGCTTCGCGAGCTCGAGCGTCAGGCACAGACCCACCGCGAGGCTCTGGTCCAGGACCGTCAGGCCGCCGTGGCCCAGGCGGAGCGTCTGGGTGAGCAGCAGCGCGCGGAGGCCGCGGAGCGCAAGCGGCGCGAGCGGGAGGAGGCCGCCGCGGCGGCGTCGTCCGCCCCCGCGGCCCAGCCCACGGACGAGGAACCGCTGCCCACCGAGCTGTCCCCCGAGGACATCGAGGCGCCGGAGCCCGAGCAGCCCGCCGGGGACGTGGCCGTGCCTGCGAGCCAGGTGCGGGACGCGGACGCCCCGTTCGACCAGGAGCCCACCGGGCCCGCCGAGCCCGGACGCGTGGAGACCACCGTGCTGCCCGGCCACCATGAGGAGACCCTCACCGCCGGACCGCAGGCCTCCCCGCACCCGGACACCACCGCCATGTCCCGGATCCCGGATCCCGATCTCGCGGCCGGCCAGCCCGGGACCGGCGAGGAGGAGACCCGCGCCGGGCTCGCCCGCGAGGAGGACGTGCGCACCGAGCGCGAGAGCGTCACCGTCTCCGAGGAGCGCGTGGTGCGCGAGGACGTCTCCCCCGCCGGCACGCGCGAGGCCCACGTGGAGCGCGAGGCCGTGGTGGCCCGCGAGACCGTGGCCGGACCCGAGGCAGCGGACGACGACATCTCCGCCCCCGCCGTGGTGGACGGCGAAGAGGTCGAGACCAACGAGCAGGCGGAGCGCAAGGGCAAGAAGAAGCGCGGCTTCCTCAGCCGGTTCTTCGACCTGTAGGCCCTCCCGGCGCGTCCTGCGCGCCCGTCCACCGGCGGTAGGATGCTCCGGTGAGTGATGAGATGACACCCGGCCCGAGACCCGACCAGCACGGTCGGGCCCGGGCCGGAGTCGGTTACGGGTTCGGCGCCTACGCGATCTGGGGGATGCTGCCGCTGTACTTCGTGCTGCTGGCGCCCGCCACGCCCTTCGAGATCGTGGCCATGCGGGTGGTCTTCTCGCTGCTCTTCTGCCTGCTCCTGCTCGCGGTGACGGGCGGGCTGCGGCAGTACCTGCGGGTCTTCCGCGACCGCCGTGCCGTCCTGGCCCTGAGTGCGGCGGGTGTGCTGATTGCCGGGAACTGGCTGCTCTACACCGTGGCCGCCACCACCGGGCACACGCTCGAGGCGTCCCTGGGGTACTTCATCAACCCCATCGTGGCCATCCTGCTGGGTGTGCTCGTGCTGCACGAGAAGCTGCGGCCCCTGCAGTGGGCCGCGATCGCCGTGGGAGTGGTCGCCGTGCTGGTGATGTCCGTGTTCTACGGATCCGTGCCGTGGCTGTCCCTGGGACTCGCGTTCTCCTTCGGCTTCTACGGGCTCGTGAAGTCCCGGCTGGGGTCGCGGTACCCCGCCCTCGTCACGCTGGCCGCGGAGACCACCATGATCACCCCGCTGGCCCTCGTGGCCGTGGCCGTGCTCGGGGTGCAGGGGCAGATCACGCTCGTCTCGGAGGGCGCCGGGCACTTCCTGCTGCTGCTCTCCGCCGGCGTGATCACCGCGGTGCCCCTGCTGCTGTTCGGCGCCGCAGCCTCCCGCCTGCCCCTGAGCACCGTGGGCATGATCCAGTACGTGGCTCCCATCGGGCAGTTCATTCTGGCCACGGCCCTGTTCCACGAGGCCATGCCTCCGGAGCGCTGGGCCGGCTTCGTGCTCGTGTGGATCGCGGTGGTGCTGCTCGTGCTCGACGCCGTGCGCGCACCGCGGGCTCCGCGGCTGCCCCGCCGCTGAGCCCGCGCAGAACGACGGGCCGGCACCCCGCCGCCGGCCCGTGCCCGAACGGCCCCGGGGACGACGAAGGCCGCTCCCGGAGGTCTCCGGGAGCGGCCTTCGTGCGCGAGAGCGGTCAGAGGTGGCGGCCTGCGGCCTGCTCGGGGGCCTGAGATCCCTCACCTGCGGGGCGGGGCCCACCACGCACGTCGCGCGGGTCCTGGGCCGAGGTGCTCGGCCGCCCCGCGGCGTCGTCGACGCCGCCGTGGGGCGCCTCCACGAGGTCCCCCTCGTCCTCGGCGGGCGTGTCGATCTCGTCCTCCAGCTCGGGAGAGCGCTTGATGTTGATCAGCGCCAGCACGAGGCCGCCCCACACCAGGGTCATGGCCACGACCATCATGACGATTGCGCTGCCGTTCATCGGTTGTCTCCTTCGCTGTGGCGGGACGCGGTGCCCGCGGGGGTGGTCTCACGGGTGCCGCGCTCGGCGTTCGAGCGTGACCACGGCATCCTGCGCCGGACCACGGTGCCGCGGTAGATGGCGCGCAGGGAGAAGTCCTGGCCCAGCGCCGGGGTGCGCCCGGCGGTGTCCGGGTAGTGGGTCAGCGACTCCTGGTTCTCCAGCGCCTTGCGGTCCAGGTAGGCGTCCTGCACCGAGGGCGCCGGACTCGTGAAGGCCTCGGACGTGCGCCTGCTCCACGGCAGCCGGGAGATCAGGTAGGAGATCACGATGAGACCGACCGCCATGCCCCAGCCGAACACGTTCACGAACCACTGCGGCATGTCGTTGTAGCCCTCGGCCACGGTCTGCGTGAGCTGGTCGATGAGGATGTAGCCCAGGATCACCGGGGTCACACCTCCGGCCATGATCATCCAGGTGCGCCCCAGCTTGAAGGACGAGACCGAGTTGATGTGGTCGCGCAGCGTGGGCAGCGCGGTGAACCCGGAGGTGAGCAGCAGCACCGAGACCAGCGCGGCCGTGACGATGCCGAAGTTGTTCACGAACGCGTCCACCACGTCCAGCAGGTTCAGCCCCGTGGTGGTGGGGAAGAACAGCAGGGACACGGCAGCGAGCGGCAGGACCACCGTGGCCACGGCGCCCTTGCGGGAGAGCCCGAGCTTGTCGCGCACGCCCGCCACGATGACCTCCACGATGGAGATCAGGGACGTGAAGCCCGCGAAGGAGAGGGCGCCGAAGAACAGCACGCCCAGAACGGTGCCGAACGGCGCCTCGGAGATGATCGCGGGGAACGCGATGAACGCCAGGCCGATGCCGGACGTGGCCACCTCGTCCACGCCCACGCCGGAGGCCGTGGCCATGAAGCCCAGGGCGGCGAAGACGCCGATGCCGGCGAGGATCTCGAACGAGGAGTTCGCGAAGCCCACCACCAGGGCCGAGCCGGAGAGGTCCGAGCGGGGCTTGAGGTAGGACGCGTAGGTGACCATGATGCCGAAGCCCACGGAGAGGGAGAAGAAGATCTGCCCGTAGGCGGCCACCCACACGGAGGAGTCGCCCAGGGCCGCCCAGTTGGGCGTGAACAGCGCGTTGAGCCCGGCGGAGGCGCCCGGCAGCGTGACGGCCATGACCACCATGATGAGGAACATGACCACGAGCAGCGGCAGGAGCACCACGTTGAGCTTGCCGATGCCGTTCTGCACGCCCATCATCAGCACCACGAGCAGCACGAGCCAGGCGATCGCGGTCACCAGGAACACGGGCCAGATGTAGTCGAAGCCGATGGTCACCTCGTCCGAGACCTGCATGTAGTCCGACATGAAGAACGAGGCGGGATCATCCCCCCACGCCTTGGTGAAGGAGAACACCGTGTACTGCATGGCCCAGCCGATGATCAGCGCGTAGTAGACCGCGATGACCACGCAGATCCCGAGCTGCCACCAGCCGATGGTCTCGAGCTTGGGGTGCAGCCGCCGGAAGGACAGCGGGGCGGATCCGCGGTAGCGGTGCCCGATCGCGTAGTCCAGCATGAGCAGGGGGATGCCCGCGGTGAGCAGTGCCACCAGGTAGGGGATGATGAAGGCGCCGCCGCCGTTCTCGTAGGCGACGTACGGGAAGCGCCAGATGTTGCCCAGGCCCACGGCGGAGCCGATGGCGGCGAGGATGAACATGGTGCGGCCGGAGAAGGCTTCCTTCGCGGCGCCACCCTGTTGCTTGTCAGTGGTCATGTGTGAACCTCACGGGGGAATTCGTCCCATAGACGCGGCCACCGGGGTCCCGGGGCACGCAAGCGGATCGTGAATGCCCCAAGGATACTGACAACTCAGCCGGTTCTGTGGACCACCGCGTGAGCGAATTCACAGAGTGCGGACTTGGCCACGGAATCGGGCAGGGGGGCGAGTGCCGCCACGGCCTCGTCCGCCCACCGGTTCGCGATCCGCCAGGCCTCCGCGGAGACCGGGTGCTCGGACACGGCGTCCACGGCGCGGGCGAGCGCCTCGTCCTCGGAGAGGTCCCCGTCCACGAGGGCGAGCACCTCACGTGCCGCCGCGGCCGCCTGCGCGTCCGTTCCTGCGGCCTCGCGGCGCAGCAGCAGCACGGGCAGCGTGTCCACGCCCTCGCGCAGGTCCGTGCCGCGGGTCTTGCCGGAGACGTCCGGGTGGCCGGTGAGGTCGATGATGTCGTCCGCGAGCTGGAACGCGAGCCCCAGCTTCTCGCCGTAGACCACCATGAGATCCACCACGGAGGCGGGGGCACCACCGAGCAGGGCGCCGTACTGGCCGCTCGCGGCGATCAGGGAGCCGGTCTTGCCCGCGATCACGTCCAGGTAGTGCTCCACGGGGTCCTCGCCCTCGGCCGGCCCGGCCGTCTCGCGCAGCTGGCCGATGACCAGCCGCTCGAAGGTGCGGGCCTGGATCATGAGGGATTCCTGGCCGAGCTCGGACACCATGGAGGAGGCCCGCGCGAAGATCATGTCCCCGGTGAGGATGGCCACCGTGTTGCCCCACACGGTGTGGGCGGTCTCCACGCCCCGGCGCATGGGGGCGGAGTCCATGACGTCGTCGTGGTAGAGGGAGGCCAGGTGGGTCAGTTCCACCACCACCGCGGCCTCGACGACGTCCTCGTTCACGGACCCGGCCACTTCCGCCGCGAGCAGCGCCAGCAGGGGTCGGATGCGCTTGCCGCCGGCCTTGAGCAGGTGGCGCGCGGTGACGTCCGCCAGCTGGTCCGTGGAGCGCACCGATTCACCCAGGCGCTCCTCCACGCGCTCGAGCGAGCGCAGCATGAGGGGACCCAGACGAGGGTCCTGGGCGATGAGTTCGAACCCCGCGGGCAGGCGCGGGGAGGCCTCGGGGCGGCTGGGATCAGTCACGGTGCACCACTCTATCGACAATTCAGCGCGCGGGCGTCAGCGCGTCCAGCACCGCGATGGCGCGGTCCGTCAGGGTTCGGGCGGGGTGGTCCGAGAGCTCGGTCATCACCTGCACGGCAAAGCGCATCAGCGCGGGCACGTGCATCCCGGCACGGACCGCCGCGGAGAGCACCGCGGGGTGGCCGATCAGCTCAGCGAGCGCCCTGCCCTGCGTGAAGTGTGATCCCCACTCGTCGCGCACGAGCCGCGGGTAGCGGGCCAGGGCGTTCTCGCGCTGCTGCCCGCCGTTGGCCCCGGCCGCGTCCAGGATGCAGGACGCCGCGAAGAGCCCGGACTCCATGGCGTTGGAGATCCCCTCGCCGTTGAACGGGGAGACCAGCCCGGCGGCGTCGCCCAGGAGCATCAGGCCGGGGACGTAGTGGGGGGTGCGGTTGCCGGCCATGGGCAGGGCCGCGGAGCCGATGCGTCCCACCTGGTGCTCGGGGTCGAAGGTCCAGTCCGCGGGCATGGAGGCCACCCAGTCGCGCAGCACCGCCCGGTAGTCCAGGGTGCCGAAGGCGGGGGAGGTGTCCAGGATGCCGAGGCCCACGTTCGCGGTGCCGTCCCCCACGCCGAACACCCAGCCGTAGCCGGGCAGCAGCGAGCGCTGCGGGGAGGTGCCGTCCTGCAGCTCCAGCCAGCCCTCCATCCAGTCCAGCTCGGAGCGCGGGGAGCGGTAGTAGGTGCGCACGGCCACGCCCATGGGCCGGTCGGTGCGCCGGTGCAGGCCGGCGGCCACGGCGGTGCGGGTGGAGTTGCCGTCCGCGGCGAGCACGAGGTCCGCGGTGTGCTCCTCGGTCTCCGCGGTGCGACGGCCGGTGGCGGGGTCCATCACGGCGGCACGCACGCCCACCACGCGGCCGGTGCCGTCCCGCAGCACGTCCTTCACGGCGCGGTGCTCGACCACGTGCGCCCCGGCCCGCTGCGCGTGGCGGATGAGGTCCTCGTCGAAGCCCGCGCGGGTGCGGACCAGGCCGTAGGAGGGGAAGTCGGTGAGCTCGGGCCAGGGGAACTCCACGGTGCGCCCGGCCGCGACGAGCCGCAGCCCGCGGTTGCGCGTGTAGCCCTCGGCCTCGCCGTGGGGCAGTCCCATGAGCCGCATCTGCTGCACGGCGCGCGGGGTGAGCCCGTCCCCGCAGACCTTCTCCCGCGGGTAGCCCGTCTTCTCCAGGACGGTCACGGGGATGCCCTGGCTCGCGAGCCAGTACGCCGCCGTGGCGCCGGCGGGACCGCCCCCGCTGATCAGAACCTTCACTGCGCCGCAGCCCTCCGCGTCCTCGTGCACCCGGGGTGCGCGCCGGCCGGCGCGCGTGACCCCCTGGAATCCACGGACCATTGTGTCACTGCCCG
>NZ_JASDCY010000088.1:0-6974 GCF_030407675.1 Kocuria sp. APC 4018
CCCGCTCCGGCTGGGTCTGGCCTTCCACGGTGACCCCTTCGACCCCGCGTCGTGGTCCGGCACGCCCCGCGGCATCGGGCAGGCGCTGCGGGCCCAGGGGCACGACGTCGTGGGGCTCAGTGCTCGCGCCGGCGAACCCGTGGACGCCACGGTGCAGCGGGTTCTGGCCGCCCCTCGGATGCTCCCGCGGATCGGCGCGGTCCGACGCGGCCAGCCGCTGCCGGAGGCCGTGGACCATGCCAAGTCCGCCGCGCGGATCGGCGCGGAGTACCGCGCGCTCGGGACGTTGCTGATGTCGCACGGGATCGCTCGCGCGGGCCACCTGGACGCGGTGCTGCGCCTCGGTACGTCCTTCGAGGTCCGCCACCCGAGAGTCATCACCTTCGAGGACCTCACGGTCCCCCAGGCCATCGAGGCCGGGGAGCTGGAGTGGGGCCGGGTCGGGGCCTGGACCCGTCGGATGCGGCTGCGGGCCCAGGGCAGGGCGTTCAGGAATGCGACCGCGTGCTGCACGGCCACGCCGTGGACGGCCCGCTCGGTGGTCGAGGACTTCGGGACGGACCCCGGCACGGTCTTCCCCGTGGGACTCGGCGCCAACCACGTGCCGGGGCCCGCGGGGCCGGAACCGGACCGGGCGGCGTCGTCCGCGAAGGACTGGAGCTCACCCCGCTTCCTGTTCGTGGGCAAGGCGTGGGAGGACAAGAACGGTCCCACGGTGCTCGCGGCGTTCGCACGGCTGCGCGACAGCCACCCGGACGCGCGGCTGGACCTCGTGGGCAACCACCCCCGCGTGGATCTCCCGGGCGTGACCGGGCACGGTTTCCTGCGCGCGGACGACCCCGACCAGCAGCGCCGGCTCGCCGCGCTCTACGCACACGCCACGTGCCTCGTGGTGCCCACCACGTTCGAGCCCGCGGGCATCGTGCACGTGGAGGCCGCAGCGGCCGGGGTCCCCAGCATCGGCTCCGCACGCGGCGGGGCGGCGGACATGATCGGCCCCGCCGGGCTCACGGTGGCCCCCGGGAGCGTCCCGGAGCTCGTCGCGGCCATGGACCGCATGGCCGATCCAGAGACGGCCCGCCGCATGGGCGAGGCAGGGCTCGAGCGGGCCCGGCTGTTCACGTGGGACCTCGTGGCGCACCGCATGCTTCAGGCCGGCGGTCTGGAACCGTACGACGACGCCGCCTGGCGGGGTCTCTTCCCGGCCTGAGGCTTCCCGCATCCTCGTGGCACGCCGCGCCACCTGATGTTCCGCGGCACGCGAGCCCACGCTGGTGCCCTGCGGGGCCGCCGGCTGCGCCCCCGGCGCCGGTCCGGGGCGACCGGACACCGGTGGTGGCCCGCGCCGGGGCCGTGCGCTGCGGTTCCGTTCGCCCTCAGGAGTGGTTCATGATCGCGGGCAGCGGGTCCTCGAGGTCGAAGAGCAGGCTCAGCACGGAGTCCCCCGTGACGGGCACGTGGTCGGACCAGGTGAGCGTCAGACCGTGGTCCGCGAAGTACTCCTCCGGGTGCTCCACCATGTAGGCGCGGCCACCGGATCCCGCGTAGTACTCGTCCCCGCCCACGGCCCTGACCTGCTCGATGAGCCGGTCGGTGGCCCGCTGCCGCGGCGGGTCCGTGAACAGCAGCGGGGTGGTGATGCCCAGCTCGTCCCGGATCATGTGGATCAGCTGCAGGTTGACCTCGTCCAGGGCGCTGCCCGTGAAACCCCGGATGCGTGACACGAGCGCCGGCCCCCGGTTCGCCCACTGCGGGGCACCGCGGTAGCGGCTCGTGATGACCCGCGCGAGGTTCTCCTGCCACCCGGCCATGACCTGCACGTCCGTGATCGGCACGAGCGCGGGCTTGCCCACGAGCCGGTGGGATGCCCACGTGCCCCGCATCCGCACACGGCGCTGGTAGCCCTGCTTCTGGAACTGGTCGTGCCGGGAGACGACGAACGCGTCCGAGACCGCCATCTTGTACCAGAAGCCCGAGTAGGGCAGCAGGTCCGGCTGGTGGATGGTGACCCGCATCAGCGCACGTGCCTGACGAGCGCGTACTGCTCCGCGTACGCCACCCCACGGACCCGCCCCAGTCCGGCGGCGAGGTCCTTGATCGCGGTGATCGGGTGGTTCTCCCCCGGGATCTCGGACTCGTAGCAGCGGCACGCCCGGGCCTTGCGCTCGGCCTGCTCCTTGCTCAGCGGCTCGAAGGTGTTCCAGCGCAGGTCGCTCGGGTAGAGGTTCACGTCGTACACGGCCACGTCGTAGACCAGCACGGACGGGGCGGACCAGTGCTCCGGGGACATGGACAGCCGGGCGGTGCGCATCCCGGCCTCGTAGACGGATATGTGGTCCTGGTGCAGGGAGGGGAACGGCAGGTACAGCTCGTCCGGTCGCAGCTGCGCACAGATCTCGTCCAGCTGCCGGACGAGAGCGGGCATGTCCGCTCCCACGGCGCCGTCCGGCAGGTTCAGCTCGCGGGTCCGCTCGACCCCCACGACCTCCATGGCGCTGCGGAACTCACGGCTGCGGGTCTCGTCCCCGGCCGCCACGACCACCACGGTGCACTCGTCCGGGAACTTGGCCAGCAGCCCCCCGCAGCCCATGCTCTCGTCGTCCATGTGCGGGGCTATGACCAGGCGTCTCATCGTGCGGCTTCCAGTGGGTCGGGGGGTGAGGGGGCGGGGTGCCGGATGTTCGTCGTCCATGCTATCCAGCGGCGCCCGGTTCCCCGTCACCCGTCACCCGACACGGACCGCGCGCGACGTGACGAGAGAACGAGAGGGGCCTGGGGTGCAGAAGTGCCAGGCAACCGTGCCGCCTGGTGGTCATGTCTGCTCCTCAGGCATCACCGGTCCCGCTGCACCCCGCGCGGCGTCAGATCGCCCAGGCCCTGCGCGTCCGTGCCCGCGGCCAGGCGACGGTCGAGCGGGTCCTGCCACCAGCCGTCGGTGCCGCGCTCCAGCGCGTCCAGGCGTTCCCGCAGCGGCGGGTGCTGCTCTGCCGGGGTGAGCGTCAGCAGCGTGGTGAACAGGGCGCGGAGCCTGCGCTGGACCTGCACGGAGGTGGTGCCGAACTGCCGGATCTCGTCCGTGGCCGCCGCCACGTGGTCCTCCCAGGAGTGCTCCCAGCGCCGCAGCAGCACGGCCTCCGGGTGCCGTGCCACGTCACGACGCCGCTCGCTGAGCCGCGGGGACACCCGCGCCAGGACGTCCTCGATCCGGTCCAGTGCCTGCACGGCGCGTGTGGGGTCGTTGACCGCCGGGGACAGGGCCTTCAACGCCATGTCCACCATGGCGCGGATCGCCCCGAAGGGCCCGGTGTCCGGGGAGAGGATGTCCCCGAACGCCACGGCGTGCTCGAGCTGCCGACGCTGCGCGGACGTCACGGGGGCGCTCGTGCGGAACAGCAGACCGCCGGGGGGCACGGGGGAGCCGATCTGCGGGACCAGTTCGATGTGCATGCCCCACGCGTCCTCGCAGTCCAGCAGCCGCGGGGTGTTCACGGCCAGCACGCAGTCCCCGCCGGTCCTGTCCCTGCGTGTGCCGGCCGCGCGCCGTCGGACCTCGTGCCCCTCCGGGACCGCACGCGTGTCCACCACGTCGGCGTGGGTGTGGAACCGGGCGGGGTCGTAGCGTGTGGCGTTCCAGCCGTCGCGGGCCAGCCGGCGCAGGAGCATCCCGGGGTTCAGCTGCTGCGTGACCCGCACGGACACGGCCAGGAACATGGTGCCGCTCGCGACGGTCGCCGCAACCGCCAGGACGGTGCCCACCCAGGGGCGGTAGGCGTCGTCGCGCACGGCGATGCTCAGGGCGATCAGCAGGGAGTAGCCGAAGGTGCCCACGAACGCCCCCAGCCCCCACTGGATCACCCGGTCCCCCTGGAACACGGGCACGATCCGCACGGACATGGCCGTGATCCCCAGGCTCATGGCCGTGGCCAGGGCCGTGAACACCAGACCAGCCAGCGTGACCATCGCACCGGAGACGATGCTCAGGATCGAGGCCACGGCCCCGGTGTCCAGGTCCGGGTAGCCGGGCACCGCGGAGCCCAGTAAGCGGTCGAGGAACGGCACCAGCACCCCCAGGGCGAGGGCCACGACGAAGACCCGGAAGGGGATGCCCCACATCGTCGCAACCCGGGTGTGGTTGCGCATCCGCTCCCACTCCCGCCGGTTGGCCGCGGTCTCGCGCGGAGCCGTGGCCGTCCGGGAGCTCCGCGTCCCCGCAGGGGCGGCGGTCGCGGTGTCCGGCGCGTCGGAGGCCGCCCCGGGTGACTCGTCGGGCATCGGTGGCTCCTCGTCTCGGGTCCCGTGGCCGCGAGAGGTCCCTCCCGCGGCCTGTTCGGCCCACCCTATCGAGCGCCCCGCAGCGACCAGCTCACACGACCGGGGGCGCTCGGCCGAGGGCCGCGTCCCGCGGCGAGCCCCGCCTGCCCGGGGACCAAAACACTTCCAGGCGGGGCACGCGCCCGCACGATCCGCCGACGAAGGAGAAGTGCCCGGAGATGGGCGAATGGACCTGGCCGCTCGCGATGGGACTCGCCGGCGGGACGCTGCTGTTCCTGCTGGTGCTCGTCCCACTGCTGGTGTGGCAGTACCGGCACTACGGCCGTCTGACCGTGCCCCGGCTGCTGGGTGCACTGGCCGTGAGCCTCTACGCGGCGGGGCTCTTCGCGTACACCATGCTCCCGCTGCCCGTGCCCGCCGAGCTGGACTGCACCGGGGGCAGCCAGGTGCAGCTGAGGCCGTTCCAGTTCCTCGCGGACATCGGGCACGAGACCGCGGGGCTGTCCGTCACGGGCATGCTGACCGCCCGGGTCACGCTGCAGGTGGTCTTCAACGTGGTGCTGTTCCTGCCCTGGGGCGTGCTGGTGCGCGGGTTCTTCAAGCGCGGCTGGGTGCTCGCCACCGTGACCGCGTTCCTGGGCTCGCTGCTGATCGAGCTCACGCAGTACACGGGCCTGTGGTTCCTCTACCTGTGCTCGTACCGCCTCGCGGATGTGGACGACCTGATCATGAACACCCTCGGCGGCCTCCTCGGGGCGCTGCTCGCCCCGCTGCTCCTCGCGTGGATGCCCTCCTCGCGGCAGGTCGCGAGCACCCGCTCAGCGCCGCGACCGGTCACCGTGTCGCGCCGCTGGTTCGGCATGCTTCTGGACTGGCTCGGCCTCGGGGTGATCGGCACCGCCGCCACCGTGGCGTGGGCGATGATGCTGCACGTCACGGGCTGGCAGCGGCCCGACCACGCCGTGGAGGTGCTCGTCACGGTGCTGCTGCCGGGTCTGCTGTGGATCGTGGTCCCGGCGCTGTCCGGGACCCGGGCGTCCGCGGGCCAGAAGACCGTGTGGCTGGCACCGGCCCTGCCCGGCGCCGACGACGCCGCCCGCGCGGCATCCCTGCCTCCCCGCACCGTGTCCGCGGGGCAGGCGCTGGCCCGCGCCGCGTCGGTCGGCGGGGTCTACGTAGTGGGCAGGACCGCCGAGGCCCTGCTCCCGGCCACTGCGGCGGGGCTGCTGGGCCTGCTCATCGGCCTGTGGCTGCTGGTGGCGGTGATCTCCGTGGTGCCCACGCGCAACCACCGGGGTCTGTCCTGCGCGTTCACGGGTCTGGAGCTGGTGGATGCACGGACCCTCGCCACACGGCAACCGGGCAGGCGCGACGCCCGGTAGGAGCGGGCGGGCATGAAAAATCCCCTCCACCGCGATCGGTGGAGGGGATTCTCCCTGTGTGGTGGAGCTAAGGGGACTCGAACCCCTGACCCCCTGCATGCCATGCAGGTGCGCTACCAGCTGCGCCATAGCCCCGTGCTTCCGGCGAAACTTTACCACGCTTCCATCACTGCCCGTTCACCCGGATTCTTCCTCCGGGCCACCGTGCGGCGGCGTCTGCGTTTCCGGTCTCCCCGTCAACGACTCGATCATTTTAGACAGGATGCGAGGGCCCGCGCAAATCAGCGGGAGGCGTCTCAGCCGACTCGCGTGGCGGCGTCGTCGTCGGCGCCCGGAGCGGCTCCGGCGGGTGCCTGCGGGAGCTGCACGTCGATGGCGGGGCTGTCCCCCCAGAGACGCTCGAGCGCGTAGAACGCCCGGTCCTCGTCGTGGAGCACGTGGATCACGGCGTCGCCGAAGTCGAGCAGCACCCAGCGGCCCTCGCCCTTGCCCTCGCGGCGCAGGGGGCGGCGGTCGAAGCGCTCGATCAGCGCCTCCTCCACGGCGTCCACCACGGCGGAGACCTGGCGCTCGTTGGGTGCGGACGCGACCATGAAGACGTCCGTGATGGCCAGGCTCTCGGACACGTCGAAGGCCACGATGTTCTCGGCCTTCTTCTGGTCCGCAGCCGCGGCGGCGGCGCGCACGAGAGCGATGGATTCGGTGGTGGCAGTCACAGGAGTGTGCTGTCCTTTCTGGTGGTTCTAGAGGATGAACATGACGAGGACGACCGCCAGGGCGGCGAGCACCACGAGGAGCAGGGTGATCAGCACCTTGGGCGCCGCGGTGCCCCGGGTGTACTCCTTGGGTTCGAGCAGCTCGAGACCCTCGGCGTCCACCGCGCGCACCGGCCCGGCGGGTGCCGGGGCGTCCGCAGCGCGGTCGGCGGACTCCGACGACGCCGCGGGAGCGTGCTCGTCGCCGGCCGCCTCCGTGTCCTGGTCGACGCGATCGCCGTCGCGGAGCCCCTCCGCAGCGCTGACGTGCTCCGCGGGAGTCCCGCGGTCGTGGTCGTGCTCGGACCGGGCGGTGCCGTCCGAGGTCCGCTGCGCACCGGTGGTGGGCTCCTCGGCGGGCGGCGGAGACGGGATCGCAGGGATCTGCGTGGTCACCGGACCGTAGTGCACCGCGGAGGCGGGCAGGGAGGCGGGATCCGCCACGCGCGATCCCAGATCCATCCCACCGGCCGTGGCCTGCGCCGCACCCGGGAACGTGATGGTGAAGTACTTGCTGCCGGCCGGCTCCGACGCGGCAGGAGCGGCTCCCCGCCCGGGTGTCCCA
>NZ_JASDCY010000089.1:0-6780 GCF_030407675.1 Kocuria sp. APC 4018
GTGGCGCCCCCGCGGCCCCCGCCAGCAGAGAGCGCGACGCGAGCGTGCGGCGTCGTGAGAGGAGAGCCATGAGCGAGATCCCCACACCGTACGAGGACCTGCTGCGGGACGTCCTGGAGAACGGGACGCCCAAGACGGACCGCACCGGGACCGGGACGCTGTCGGTGTTCGGGCGCCAGATCCGCTACGACCTCAGCTCCTCCTTCCCCCTGCTGACCACCAAGCGTGTGCACTTCCGCTCCGTGGCGCTCGAGCTGCTGTGGTTCCTCTCCGGCTCCTCCAACGTGCGCTGGCTGCAGGAGCGCGGGGTGAGCATCTGGGACGAGTGGGCGGACGAGAACGGGGACCTGGGTCCGGTGTACGGCGTGCAGTGGCGCAGCTGGCCCGCCGGGCACGGGGAGACGATCGACCAGATCGCGCGCGTGGTCGAGTCCATCCGCACCACCCCGGACTCCCGGCGGCACATGGTCACCGCGTGGAATCCCGCGGAGGTGGACCGGATGGCGCTGCCCCCGTGCCACGCGCTGTTCCAGTTCTACGTGCAGCCGCGCGAGGACGGCCCGGACGCCCTGAGCTGCCAGCTCTACCAGCGCTCGGCGGACCTGTTCCTGGGCGTGCCGTTCAACATCGCCTCCTACGCGCTGCTCACCGTGATGGTGGCCCAGCAGTGCGACCTGGTGCCCGGCGAGTTCGTGTGGACCGGCGGGGACTGCCACATCTACACCAACCACCTGGAGCAGGTACGCACGCAGCTCGCGCGCGAGCCCTACCCGTACCCCACGCTGCGGCTCACGCGTCGCCCGGAGACCATCTTCGACTACGCGTTCGAGGACTTCGCGGTGGAGGGCTACCAGCACCACCCCGGCATCAAGGCACCGGTGGCGGTGTGAGCGCGGACCGTTTCCCCGCCCCATCCCGGACCCAGCCCCCGGCGGACGACGACGCCGCTCACGCCCCGTCCGCGAGCGGCACGAGCGGCGTCGTCGTGGGGGCCATCTGGGCGCAGAGCCCGAGTGGTGTGATCGGGGTGGACGGCGGTATCCCGTGGCACCTGTCCGAGGACCTGAAGTTCTTCGCGCGCACCACCATCGGGCACCCCGTGGTCATGGGCCGGCGCACGTGGGAGTCCTTCCCGGAGAAGTTCCGTCCGCTGCCGGGACGGCCGAACATCGTGATCACGTCCCGTCCGGAGTCCGTGCCCGCGGACGGCGAGCGCGTGTGGGCCGTGGGCTCCTACACCGAGGCCCTCGACCTCGCCGTGTCCCTGCTCCCGGCTTCCGGGCCGGAGCACGAGGACACCGCCCGTGAGGTGTGGGTGATCGGCGGGCCGGGAGTGTGGCACGAGGCCGTGTCCCACCGGCCGCTGCCGCTCACCCGTGCCCTGGTGACCACCGTGGACCTGGACGTCACCGGGGACACCCACGCTCCCGCGCTGGAGGGCTCCTGGTCCCGCCGGGAGGTCGCGGACTGGGCCGAGTCCCGCAACGGCACCCGGTTCCGGATCGACGAGTGGACGCACACCCCCGTGGGATAGCGTGATGTCCCACACACACCGAGCGGAGGAGTCCCCCGTGAGCGACGAGAGCACACCGAGCACCGTCACGAGCCCTGAGCTGAAGATCGTGCCCAACCACGACGACTCCCGCTACGAGCTGTGGGACGGCGGGCAGTACATCGGCTTCCTGGGCGTGGAGGTGCTCCCGGACGGCACCGTGGACCTGCAGCACACCATCATCTCCGAAGCCTTCGGCCGACAGGGCTACGCCCGCACGCTCGTGACCCGCGTGCTGGACGAGTACCGCGAGCGCGGCACGAAGGTGCGGGCCACGTGCAGCTACGTGCGGGACTTCATGGACCGCTTTCCGTCCTACCGGGACCTGCTGGCCACCACGCCGGACCCGCGCGCCGAGGGCTGAGCCCGGCCCCGTGGCGTGGCGGGCCGGGAGGTCGTGGCCGGGTGCGCGCGGAGCAGAGGTGTGCGGACGGGGCGGGGGCGAGCGGCGCCGTGGTGGGTTGCTCACTCGTGGCCGGGGACGAGGCGTCGACCCTCGTCCCAGCCCCGGACCGGGCCCACGCCTCCTGGCTAGACTGGGCGGCATGACTTCACACCCCGCCGCCGTAGGTTTCATCGGTTGGCGCGGCATGGTCGGCTCCGTGCTCATGGACCGCCTGCGCGCCGAGAACGACTTCGCGGAGCTGGACCCCGTGTTCTTCTCCACCTCCGCCGCTGGGGAGCCGGCACCGGAGATCGACGGTCTCGGAGACACCGGCACCCTGCAGGACGCCCACGACCTCGAGGCGCTCGCCAAGCTCCCGGTGCTCGTGACCACGCAGGGCGGGGACTACACCACGGCCGTCCACGGAGCCCTGCGAGCCGCCGGCTGGGACGGCATCTGGATCGACGCCGCCTCCACGCTGCGCATGGACGACGACGCCGTGATCGTGCTGGATCCCGTCAACCGGGACGTCATCGACGCCGCCCTGGACCGCGGTGCGAAGGACTTCGTGGGCGGCAACTGCACCGTCTCGTGCATGCTCATGGGCCTGGGCGGGCTGTTCCGCAACGGGCTGGTGGAGTGGGCCACCTCCATGACCTACCAGGCGGCCTCCGGCGGCGGCGCCCGCCACATGCGCGAGGTGCTGCGGCAGTTCGGGGACCTCAACGGCACCGTGGCCGAGCAGCTGTCCGATCCGGCGTCCGCGATCCTGGAGATCGACCGCGCCGTGCTGGCCGCCCAGCGCGGCGGGGAGCTGGACACCACCCAGTTCGGAGTGCCCCTGGCGGGTTCGCTCATCCCCTGGATCGACGCGGACCTCGGCAACGGCCAGTCCCGCGAGGAGTGGAAGGCCCAGGCGGAGACCAACAAGATCCTGGGCCGCTCCGGGGACGCCACCATCCCCGTGGACGGGCTGTGCGTGCGGATCGCCGCCATGCGCTCCCACTCCCAGGCGCTCACCCTCAAGCTGCGCGAGGAGATCCCCGTGCCCGAGATTGAGCGGCTCCTGGACGAGGACAACGAGTGGGCCACCGTGGTGCCCAACATCAAGGAGGACACCATGAGGGACCTCACCCCCGTGGCCGCCTCCGGTTCGCTGCAGATCCCCGTGGGTCGCATCCGCACCCTGTCCATGGGACCGCAGCACGTCTCCGCGTTCACCGTGGGGGACCAGCTGCTGTGGGGCGCGGCCGAACCCGTGCGCCGGATGCTCAAGATCGCCCTCGGGACACTCTGAGACAGCGGGGTTCCGTCCGGCTGCGTGGCCGTCACGACGGCGGCCCCTCGTCAGTGCCGCGGCTGCCCTGGTCACTGGCCTGTCGAGGGGTCCGTGGCACGCATGTGCCGCGGCCCCTGCTCCCACCCGTGCGGCTTGTCCCGTGCCCGCCGGTAGCGCCACTCGGCCACGAGGTTGGACCACCAGCGCCACATCCGCAGTGCCGCCCGCTTGATGCGCATGTTGAGCCGGTGCGCCCACTCGAACTCCGTGCTCCAGATGCCCAGCCCCAGGAAGATGAACAGCCACCCGGGCCCCGGGGTCACGAGCATCACGAGCCCCGCGAGCGCGAACACCCCGCCGAGCACGATCACGATGCCCTTGTGCAGCACCCGCAGCACGGGGTGCCGTTCGGAGAAGGCTCGCAGCCGCAGGACGGCGTCGTGCACCCGCCCGCCACGTTCACCGCGCTCGATCTCCTCGTGGAGCTCGGAGCTCACGACAGCACCGCCCGGGGCTCGGAGAACGACGCCGCCGCGGGGCGCGCGCATCTCACAGGGACAGCCCCAGCAGCACCGGTTCGGGTTCCAGGCGCACCCCGAACACCTGCTCCACACCGCGCTGCACCGCGCGGGCCACTGCTGCGACGTCCTCCCCGGTCGCCTCCCCGCGGTTGGTCATGGCCAGGGTGTGCTTGCTGGACAGGGACGCCCGGCCCCCGGCAACGTCCTCCCCGGCCAGGTCCAGCAGCTCGTTGCGTGTGCCGGGCAGCCCGAAGCCCTTGCCGAAGCCCGCGTGGTCGATCAGCCACGCGGCGGAGAACTTCACGGCGCCCTCCACGGTGCGGCCTCGTGCATCCAGGACCGGGTACCGGGGGGCGTCCGCCGGAATCCGGTCCGTGAGCTCGTGCTCGGGCACCACGGGGTTCGTGAAGAAGGAGCCCGTGCTGAAGGTGTCCCGGTCCTCGGGATCCAGCACCATGCCCTTGCCTGCCCGCAGCCGCAGGACGGTGTCCCGCACGGTGGTCAACGGGGCACGCTCCCCCACCTCGACACCCAGAGCGGTGGCCAGCTGCGCATAGCGCACGGGCGTGGAGTCCTCACGCCGCTCCAACCGGAACGTCACGGAGAGCACCACGTACCGCGGTGAGCCGTGGTCCGTGCTGCGCTTGAGCAGGGAGTCACGGTAGGAGAACTCGAGGTCCTCGAACGAGAACGTGCGGCTCCGCTGCTCCTGCCGGTCCCACACGCGCACCCGCACGATGTTCTGCGAGACCTCCGAGCCGTAGGCGCCCACGTTCTGCACCGGGGTGGCGCCCGTGGTCCCGGGGATCCCGGCGAGCGTCTCCAGCCCGGCGAGCCCGCGCTCCACGGTGTCCCGCACGAGGTCGTCCCACGGGTGTCCGGCCGCGGCCTCCACGAGCACGGAGCGCTCGTCCGCGGCGTCGCCACCGGTCTCGGTCCCGGTCTCGGTCTCGGCGCCACCGTGGGCCGGGGGCAGATGCTGGGCGGCGCCGTGGTGGGCCCCGCCGTGGGGAGATGCTCCGGCCGGCTCGCGGGCGACGTCGTCAGACGGTGCACTGCCCGCCGTGCGGCGCGGGTCCGTGACCGTGAAACCCCGGGTGCCCACGAGCACCACCGTGCCCTCGAACGGCTCGTCCGAGGCGAGGATGTTGGACCCCCCGCCCACGATCAGCACGCGCTCCCCCGCCTGGTCGGCGCGCGAGACCGCCGCCACGAGCTCCTCCTCCGTGCTGGCCTCCACGCAGCGGGAGACGGGGCCGCCCACGGCCGTGGACGTGAGCTGGGAGAGTCGCGGTGCATTCATGGTGGTCAATCCTAGTGCGGGAACCTCACGACGGCCTGGGCCTTGACGAGCACCTTGAGCGCCGTGGCGGTCTCCGGCTTCGCATCGGGGTCCGAGAGGTCCGGGGCGGTCACCGTGAGGTCCACGCGCGCGGTGCGCGCCTGCGGATCCACGGCCCCGACCACACCGCTGACCGACAGCGCGGTGCTCGGCTCGACCGCCGTGCCGTACGCGTTGGGAACCACCACGGGCTTGGTGAAGCGGGTCTGGTAGTCCACCACGGCACCCGGGTCACCGGCCCACTCGGTCACCAGCCCCACGGCCACGCCCATGGTGAACATCCCGTGGGCGATCACGTTCGGCAGACCCACCGACCGGGCGAAGTCCTCGTTCCAGTGGATGGGGTTCATGTCCCCCGAGGCTCCCGCGTAGGCCACGAGGTCCGCGCGGGACACCTCGATGCGCCGCTCGCCGATCTTCTGGCCCTTCTCCAGGCTCTCGAACTCCACGCTCACTGGTCCTCTCCTCGTACGAGCAGCGACGACACGGTGGTCGCCACTTTCTCCCCGTCCACCGTGGTGACCTCCACGCGTGACGTCACCATGGCCCCTGTTCCCAGCGGTCGCACGGCATCCACCGTGACCGCCGCCGTCAGCTCGTCCCCCGCCACGACGGGCCGGTGGTGCGTGAAACGCTGGTCCGCGTGGACCACGCGCGAGAAGTCGATCCCGGCCTCGGGGTCGTTGACCAGGGCGGCGTCGGCCCGCTGGGACACGACGATCGCGAAGGTGGGCGGGGCCACGAGGTCCGGGTAGCCGGCCGCCTGCGCGGCGGCGACGTCGTGGTGCACGGGATCCGTGGCCTTCACAGCGGTGGCGAACTCGCGGATCTTCTCGCGGCCCACCTGGTACGCGGGGATGGACGGGTAGGTGGTGCCCACCACGTCAGGGGATACGGCCATGGTCTCCTCGATTCGACGGACGGCTTTCCGCCCAGCCTATCGGCCCCTCCGCTCCCCGGTCCGCCGACGACGCGTGGCCGGGGACGGTGCACTCGCGCTCGTCAGGTGCGGGACTTGGCCGACGACGGCGCACCGGGTACTCGTCACCGAGGCCCGGGCACCGGGGGTGGTAGCGCGGGCCCCGGCCACCGGGGGTGGTAACCCGGCCCCGCAACCTCCCGCGTGCACGAATGCACCGGCCATCCACGGCGCGGGACCAGCGGCGGAGCCGGACACGGAAAAGGCGCCGCTCCCCGAGGGGAACGGCGCCTGAACGGTAGCGGTGGACGGGCTCGATCCGTCGACCTCACGATTATGAGTCGTGCGCTCTAACCAGCTGAGCTACACCGCCACATCATGGATGAAACCCGCGGTTCACAAGGTTCCGCAGGTTGTCATCATGAGAGCCCCGACCGGGAATCGATCCCGGGACCTCCATCTTACCAAGATGGCGCTCTACCACTGAGCTATCGGGGCAACGCGGAATACTCTAACAGCATCTCATCGCGATGCACAAAACGGCTCTGGCCCCTGAATCACGCGACGGGGCGCCCGCCCCGGCGCCGGGGAATCGGGCCCGCGCAGGACGGGCTCGCCGGTAGGCGCAGGGGGGCGATCAGAGCGGGGGCGCCGGGGCGGATGCTGTGAGGTGGAGTAAACGCAGCACAGGGCTCCGATTTCTGCACTAACGGAGCAAATGCACACCCCGGGTGGGTGGACGGCTGACCGCCCAGCACCGAGGGCCGGGTGGACCCCCACCA
>NZ_JASDCY010000090.1:0-6390 GCF_030407675.1 Kocuria sp. APC 4018
ACCCCGGCCCCGCGGGACCGCTCCCGCGGACCCGCACCACCTTCCCCTCCCGCACGGCGCTGCACGTGAACGGATCGACCGACCGCCCCGACGGCGCTGCCGCCCACCCCTCGGCCACGAGGGCCTACGAGCAGGTCGCTGACGCCGGCCCCGGGGACGAGCGCAACCCGCTCGCGGGTGCCACGGCCGCCCGCCACCCGGACGACGGACCCCGCCGCGCGAGGTCGCGGGTGGGCGATCCCCTGGTGCACCCGCGCTTCGCCGCCCCGGCCACCCGCACCAGGCGCGCGTGGTGGCTGCTGGGAGCCACGCTGCTCGTGCCGGGCTCCGCGCAGCTCGTGGCGGGCAACCGCCGGCTCGGGCGTGCCGCCGTGCGCGTCACGGCCCTCGTGTGGGGCCTGCTCCTCGCGGCGCTCGTGCTGTGGTTCGTGTGGCGCACCGCCGTGGTCTGGGTGCTCACCGGCGCCGTGACGTCCCTGGTGCTCATGGTGGTCCTGGTGGCCCTCGCCGTCGGGTGGGTGCTGCTGTGGTTCGACACCCTGCGCCTGATCAGACCCGGCCTGCTGAGCACCGGGGTGCGCCGCGCCGTGGTCCTGGTGACCGTCCTCGCCATGCTCGTGACGGGTGGCGGACTCGGGTACGCGGCGCACCTGGTGTCCGTGGCCCGCAGTGCGATCTCGAACACGTTCGCGGACGGCCTCCCGTTCGCGCCCTCCGACGGGCGCTACAACATCCTGCTCATGGGCGGTGACGCGGGTGAGGACCGGGAGGGCCGCCGCCCGGACTCCATGTCCGTGATGAGCGTGGACGCCTCCTCGGGCCAGACCGTCTCGGTGTCCATCCCGCGCAACCTGCAGAACGTTCCGTTCCCCGCGGACTCCCCCATGGCCTCGGTGTACCCGGAGGGCTTCAACTGCGGGGACGAGTGCCTCATGAACGCCATCTACACGGACGTCATGCAGAACCACCAGGACCTCTACCCCGGCGTCGCGGACCCGGGCGCCCAGGCCACCAAGGAGGCCGCCGAGGGCGTGACGGGCCTGAAGATCCAGGGCTACGCGCTCGTGGACATGGACGGTTTCGAGGCCTTCATCGACGCCATGGGCGGGATCGACATCACCGTGGGCGGTCGCGTGCCGATCGGCGGCGGCACCAACCTCGAGACGGGTGAGAAGAACCCGATCCTGGGGTGGATCGAACCCGGCACGCAGCACATGGACGGCTACCACGCCCTCTGGTACGCGCGCTCCCGCGAGGGCGCCACGGACTACGACCGGCAGGCACGCCAGCGCTGCGTCCAGGCCGCGATGATCTCCCAGCTGGACCCCCGCACGGTGCTCACCAACTTCGACGACCTCGCGGCGTCCGGGGAGCAGATCCTCGAGACGGACATCCCCCAGGCCTCGATCGGCTCCATGGTCTCCGTGGCCAGCAAGGCCCAGGACCACGAGCTGCAGTCCTACGCCGCGGGTCCGCCGTACTACGACCAGAGCTTCCCCACCTACCCGGACTACGCCCAGTTCCAGGCGGACCTCGCGGCCGTCCTGGAGCAGGCCGACGGCCGGGACGCTCAGGCGGCGGGCACCGCGGCGTCGTCGTCCGCGGGGGCTGGCGACGCCGCCGGGGCCGGCACGGGGCCCGCCGCGGGTGTCTCCGCGGCCGGCGCCAGCACGGCGCGCCCGGCACTGGCCAGGGTGCCCTCCGAGGAGCAGCTCTCCCCGAACGGCACGTGCTCGGTGCCCTAGTCCCCGTGCGGTGCGGGCCACGGCGCGCACCAGGTGCGCATCGGTACAGTGGGGGCGTGGCAAACATCCTCCAGTCCCCCGAATGGGCACAGTTCCAGCAACGCATCGGTCACCGCGTGGTCCAGGCCGAGGGCCCGGGGTGGCGCTACCTCGCCACGGTCGAGGGCGGCCGGACCGGGCGCTACCTCTACTGCCCCTACGGTCCGGAGGCAGAGTCCCCCGAGGCATTCGACCTCGCGCTCGCGGACCTCGCGGCCCAGGCCAGGGCCCACCGCTGCTGGTTCGTGCGGGTGGAGCCGGTCGACGGACACCCCGCACGGGACGGCGAGACCCCCGAGGAGTCCCTCGAGCGCCGGGGCATGAAGCGCTCCCCGCGCCAGGTGCAGCCGGGGCACACCCAGGTGGTGGATCTGCGCAGGGACCCCAAGGACCTGCTCAAGGACATGAAGTCCACCAACCGGAACCTGTACCGCAACATCCACAAGAAGGGCGTGAGCATCGAGCGCTCCGAGGACCCGGGGGACGTCCGGTACCTGCTCGAGTTCCTGGAGGACACCGCCGCGCGCCGCAACTTCAACCGCCAGCAGGACGACTACCTGCGCACCGCCGCGGAGACCCTGATGCCGGTGGGTGCGGCGAGCCTCTACCTCGCGAAGCTCGACGGCACGCCCATCGCGGCGTCGCTCGTGTACGACTCCGCGGACACCCGCACCTACGCGCACGCCGCCATGGACCAGGAGCACCGCAGGCTCTCGGCCGGGATCCCGCTCGTGGTGACCATGATCATGGACGCCCGGGAGAAGGGCCTCACGTGGTTCGACCTCTTCGGCACCGCGCCCGAGGGTGCCGGTCCCGAGCACGAGTGGTACGGCTTCACATCCTTCAAGAAGTCCTTCGGCGGCGAACCCGTGTCCCATCCGGGCACGTGGGACCTCCCGGTGTCCCGTGCGGGGTACGCCGCCTACAACGGCGGCCGGGCCGCCCGGGAAGGGCTGGTGGCCGCCCGGCGGAAGCTGCGGTCGCTGCGCACCCGCGGAGCGGCGTCGTGACCCGCACCGCGCTGGTCACCGGTGCCACGGGAGGGATCGGCCGGGCGTTCGCCCGGGCGCTGCACGAGCGGGGCTGGGCGCTGGTGCTCACCGGGCGCAGCGAGGAGAAGCTCACCGCCCTCTCCCACGAGGTCACCGGCGGGGTGGCCCGCACGGTGGCCGCGGACCTGGGCACCCAGGACGGGATCGACGCCCTCGTGCGCGTCCTGGAGCAGGACCCCGTGGACCTGCTGGTCAACAACGCCGGGTTCGGCAGCCACGGCGAGTTCGCCACGCTCGACCTGGACCGTGAGCTCGAGGAGCTCACCGTCAACGTGCGCGCGCTCATGACCCTGACCCACACGGCGCTGCGCACCATGACCGCCGCCCGCAGGGGCGGGATCATCAACATCGGCTCCGTGGCGGGGTTCCAGCCCCTGCCGTCCATGGCCACGTACAGCGCGTCCAAGGCGTTCGTGGACCGGTTCACGCTCGCGGTGGGTGTGGAGGCCCGCAAGCACGGCGTCCGGGTGCTCAGCGTGAACCCCGGGCCCGTGGACACCGACTTCTTCGCCGTGGCGGACGCCGCCGCCATCGACCTCGGGCGCTCGGCCCGGCCGGAGGACCTCGCGGCAGCGGCACTGTCCGCCCTCGAGCGCGGACGCTCGCGGCTCGTGTTCCCGCGGGCCTACCACGTCCTGGAGCGCATCACCGGTCTCGTGCCGCACGCGCTCAGCGCACGGGTGGCCAACAGGGTGTCGGGGCGCTCCTGACGCCCTGTGCCCCGGGGCCGGTTACGGCGCCAGTGCGGCGCCGGGTGGCGCTACCAGCGGGCGGCGTCCCTCACAGCGGCACGTCCTTCGGCCACGGCCCGCCGCAGCAGGGCGCTCGCCCGGTTCTCGCTGGGCTCCGGCTCCCCACCGCCGGTGGACGACGACGCCGTCCGCCCACTCTCTGCCGCCGCCCCCGCACTCGGTGCGGCACTGCCGGACTCGGTGCCGCCGCGCCCCGCGCCGCGCTTGGTCCGACCCACGAGGGGAAGGCTGCGAGCTCCTGAGTGCTTGTCCTGCGCGGGCTCCTGCGCCCCGTGGGCCGGTGCGGCGCCACCGTGCGGGGCGAGATCCTGCGGTCGCGCGAGGTCCGGGTCAGCGTCCACCGCGGCGGCAATGGGGGTGACCGGGGCGAGCGGCTCGTCCCCAGGGCTCGGGAGACCGGTCTCCTGTGGCGCGGTGTGCTGTGACGGCGCCCCAGCACGCGCACGTCCCTCGGAGTCGGGCGCCCCGTGAGCCGCCAGCGTTCCCGGGTCCTCGCCCGCCTCGGGGAGCAGGTCGTTCTGCGGCGCAGTCGAGCGGCGACGCCCGAAGAAACGGCGCCGCGTCTTCTCCGCGCGTCCCGCCACCTGGAACTCGCCCACGAGCGGGAACTCCCACGTGCCCAGCACCTCGTGGTCCTCGGTGGCCAGTTCGCGCAGCACCATGGGCTGGCCCGGCTGGTCCGGGTCCCCGGCGAGCACCTTGTGGACCTGGCGCTGCTGCAGCTGCACGAGGCCCGTGAGCAGCAGGGCGTCGTCCACCCCGAGCTGGCGCGCGCGGTCGGTGAAACCCGAGCGGTAGATCATGGCGGACTCCCCGGTGTGGACGAACCACAGGTAGCCCAGCGCGTGCTCCGCGCCGCCCTCCTCCGGGCGCTCGGTGGCCACGAGGAACACGGAGTCGTCCCCCACGGCCCGCAGCAGATCCCTGATGTGCTGGGTCCGCAGACCCACGTGGGACAGGTCCCGGTCCGCGGCGTCCACGCGGCGCACCCGGATCCCCGAGTCCCGCAGCCCTCCACGGCAGCGCTGCAGCGTGGCGCTGGACAGCCTGCGGGACAGCTCGCCCTCGGTCTCACCGAGACGGACCACCAGGTGACGCGGTCCGGCCTCCCCGCGGCGCGGCTTGTCCCGGCGGCGGTACCCGGCCTCCGCGAGCTCGGCGGCCAGCGCCACGGTGGCGTGAGTGTCGGGGCTCACCCGCAGCACCGCGGCGTGGTGGGCGTCCCGGGCGTGGTCCTGCAGCGCGGCGAGCACGGTCACGAGGTCCCGCGGGTTCTTCACGTGCAGGGACTTGGCGTCCACCACCGTGTGGCGGTCCTCCGCACGGACCAGAAGCTGACCGTAGCCCACGGTCTGGTTCGCGCGGTCCACGGCCACCCGTTCCACGCTCATGCGCTCGCCCGTGAGGGCCTCGGCCTCCCCGATGCCCCACAGCAGGTCCGGGTGCCCTCCGGTGACCCGGACGCGGGCGTCCCAGCTCTTCCGGTTGCCGCACGGGGTCACGCTCAACGCCACGCCTGTTTCCTCTCCTCGGGCCCGATGCACCGCGCCCCAGCTTAGCGGCCGGCACCAACGACGCGTGCCCACCCGAACTCGGGTGGGCACGCGCTTCGTGGGGGATGTGGAGGCTCAGCCCTGGCGGCGCTCGTACTTCTCCCACTTGGTGGCCAGGTGCTCTGCCTCGACCATGCGGACCGTGCCGGAGTGCGAGCGCATCACGATGGACTGGGTGGTGATGGTGCGGCCGCGGTAGCGCACACCCCGCAGCAGGTCGCCGTCCGTGATGCCGGTGGCGGCGAAGAAGCAGTTGTCGGAGGTGACGAGCTCGTCCGTGGTGAGGATGCGGTCCACGTCCAGCCCGGCCTCCTCGGCCTTCTGGCGCTCGGTCTCGTCCGTGGGGGCCAGCCGACCCTGGATCACGCCGCCGGTGGCCTTGACGGCGCACGCGGTGACGATGCCCTCCGGGGTGCCGCCGATGCCCATCATCATGTCCACTCCGGTGCCCTCGCGGCACGCGGCGATCGCCCCGGCCACGTCCCCGTCCAGGATCATGCGGGTGCGGGCACCCGTGGCGCGGATCTCCTCCACGAGTCCCTGGTGGCGCGGGCGGTCCAGCACGCACACGGTGACCTGGTTGGGCTTGACGCCCTTGGCCTTGGCCACCAGGTGGATGTTCTGCTTCACGGGCAGGCGCAGGTCCACCATGTCCGCGGCCTCGGGGCCCACCACGAGCTTGTCCATGTAGAACACGGCCGAGGGGTCGAACATGGAGCCGCCGTCCGCCACGGCGATCACCGCGAGCGCGTTGTTCATGCCCAGCGCGGTGAGCCGGGTGCCGTCGATCGGGTCCACGGCCACGTCCGAGGCCGGCCCCGCTCCGCTGCCCACCTGCTCGCCGTTGAACAGCATGGGAGCCTCGTCCTTCTCACCCTCGCCGATCACCACGGTGCCGTTGAAGTCCACGGTGGAGAGGAACGAGCGCATGGCGTCCACGGCCGCGCCGTCCGCGCTGTTCTTGTCACCGGCGCCCACCCAGTGGCCGCCCGCGATCGCCGCAGCCTCCGTGACACGCACCAGTTCCAGTGCCAAGTTGCGGTCCGCCACATTTCCCGAGCCCTGCTGGGTCGTCTCTGCCACGTTGTTCCTCACCTTCGAGTTACGGCGGCGCCCGGTCCGCGTGCTGCGGGGACCCGGGGCACCACCACGGGTGTCCCCAGCATATCCCCGGGCCCCGCTGTTGGGACGGTCCGCGCGGGCACGGCACAATGGAGCGCGTGAGTTCCTCTGCTTCCGGCCCCGCCCC
>NZ_JASDCY010000009.1:0-61002 GCF_030407675.1 Kocuria sp. APC 4018
GGACACGGTGTGCTCCGCTCGCAGGCGTGGGGACCGGCCCCGAGCGGGCCCGGCCGATGACCGGGCCAGTATAGGCGGGGGTGTGCCGACGCCGCGGGGCACCCCACCGGGGCCCGGCCCCTGGGCAGCGCGGTCCCGACCACCGCCCCGGCCGCGCCCGGCGGGTGGTCGGGGCCCGGCGGGGGACGCATGGCGGTTACCCTGGCACCAGGGCGCGGAACAGATCACCGCCCGCAGGCCGGCCCGGAGGAACCTCCCCATGAAGTACGCGCGCATCATCATCGCCGCCGTGGTGGCGCTGGTCCTCGCGCTCACGGCCGGCCTCCTGGGGGGCTGGGCGCCGTTCGTGGTCTCCGTGGGCATGGCGGTCACGATCGGCGTGGGGTGGCCCGCCGCGGCGGGGATCCAGGCCCGGCGCCGCCACAACGTGCTCATCGCCTCGGCCGGCGCCCTGGCGTGCCTGCTGGTGCAGCTGGTGCCGTCGCAGCGTCTCGTGTGGCTGCCCGCCGTCATCGGTGTCTCGTTCATGGCGGTGTGCGTGGCCGAGCTCGTGCGCGGTGAGGGTGCGAAGTACCGGCTGGAGTCCACTCTGGCGTCCGTCACGGGGGTGCTCGCGGCCGTGGCCGCCTCCGGGTGGATCGCGTTCTCCACCGTGGCCCACGAGCAGGGTCTCAGCGGGTGGCTCACCGTGGCCGGTGTGGGCGCCCCGTTGACCGTAATCCTCGTGGTCGCGGGTGCCCGCGTGATCTCTGCGGCCCCCGAGAACCTGGCGCGGCGGGGAATGATCACGCTCGGTGTGACGCCCGTGGCGCTGCTGGGAATGGTGGCAGTTTTCACGGGTCAGGTACTGGCCGCCGTGGTAGCGTGAAGCCATGCTTGCACTCGAAATCTTCTACCTGGTCCTCCTGGGTCTCGCGACCCTCGCCATCCTCGGAATTGGCGCGAAGGTCGTGTTCAGCCTCTTCAAGGGGCAGATGTAGCTCGTGCCCATCGAGATCCCCTCTGACCTGACCCCCGAACTCGTCCCTTTCGCGTGGCTCCTGGGCACGTGGGAGGGCAACGGCTTCATGGGGTACGGCGACGCCGAGCAGCGCGCTTTTCGCCAGCGCGTCTCGTTCGAGCAGACCGGGCTCCCGTTCGTGATCTACCGCGCGCAGACCACGCTCCTCGACGAAGAGGGCGAGCCGCAGCGCGAGGCCACGTACGAGCAGGGCTTCTGGGAGCTCGCGCGTCCCCGTGAGGACGGTGACATCGGCCCCGGCATGCTGCCCCCCGATCCCGTCCCCGTGCTCACCTCTGCGGAGGACGTCGAGAAGCTGCGCAACGCGAACGGTGGCTTCGACATCTCCGTGAGCATCCTCCAGCCCGGTGGGGTGGCGGAGCTGTACCTCGGACAGATCAAGGGCCCGCGCGTGGACCTGCGCACCGACGCCGTGATCCGCGCCCAGGGTGCCAAGGAGTACCAGTCCGGCACTCGCCTCTACGGACTCGTGAACAACCACCTCATGTGGGCCTGGGACATGGCCGCCCAGGGGCGGGAGCTGGCCACGCACGCCTCCGCCGAGCTCACCAAGGTCGAGCCCACGGCAGATCCGCGGTCGTGAGCACGGCGGATTCCGTGTTCCCCTCCGTGCTGCTGGGGCGTCACGGAGCGGTGCCCGCCCAGGGCCTCGACGCCGGGGTGGCCGCCCACTACGGTGACCCCGTCCCGGAGCAGCGGGCCCTCGCCCGCGGACGAGCCGTGGTGGACCAGTCCCAGCGCGGCGTCGTGACCGTGAGCGGCCCGGACCGTCTGAGCTGGCTCACCACGCTCTCCTCCCAGGTGCTGACCTCCCTGGAACCCGGCCGCAGCACCGAGGCCCTGTTCCTCAGCGTGCAGGGACGCGTGGAGTACGCGCCCCACGTCATCGACGACGGCACCACCACGTGGCTCATCACCGAGGCCGGGGAAACCTCCGGTCTGACGGACTGGCTGACCTCCATGCGTTTTGCCCTGCGGGTGGATGTGCAGGATGTCTCCGCGCAGTGGGCCGTCCTGGCGGCCACGCAGGACCTCTCCGCACGGATCCCCGCGCTGCTCCCGGACCGCTCGGGCCCCGCCGTGGGCCCGGTGTGGCAGGACCCCTGGCCCGGGATCGCCGCGGGCGGTCACGGGTACGCCGCTGAGCAGGACCACCCCGGCAGCGCTCGCACCTGGTTCGAGCACCTCGTGCCGCGGGACGCTCTGGCGCCCGTGGTCGAGGGCCTTGAACGGGAAGGTTTCCAGCTCGCGGGATCGTGGGCCGCAGAGGCCCTGAGGATCGAGTCCTGGCGCCCCCGCTGGGGCGCGGACACGGACGAGAAGACCATTCCCCACGAGCTGGACTGGATGCGCACGGCCGTCCACCTGTCCAAGGGTTGCTACCGCGGTCAGGAGACCGTGGCGCGCGTGCACAACCTGGGGCATCCGCCCCGCAGGCTCACCTTCCTGGACCTCGACGGCTCCCAGCACACCCTGCCGGAGGCGGGGGCGGCGGTGGAGCTGTCCGGGCGGGTCGTGGGTCGTGTGACAGCGGCCCAGCTGCACCACGAGGCAGGCCCCATCGCCCTCGCCGTGCTCAAGCGTTCGGTGGATCCGGAGGCGGTGCTCACCGTGCGGGAGATGCCTCACGCCGTGGGCCAGGAGGAGTCCGACGGCTCCGCTCCCGCAGCGGAGCAGTGGGCGGCGTCGCAGACCGTGGTGGTGCCGCCGGAGGCCGGCTCGGTGGTCGGCCGAGCAGGTGGACTCATGCGCGGACCACGCGGCGGAGGCATGCGGATCTGAGCCGTGCGGCGTCGTCGCCCCAGGCCTCAGGTGGACGCGACGGGTGACGGCGGCACCAGGACGACGTGGGCCCTCGGAGGCAGTCCCTCCGAGGGCCCACGTCGTGGAGCAGGGCTCAGCGGCCGAAGAGTTCCTTGGCCTCGTCGTAGCGGTCCTGGGGGACGGCCTTGAGACCGTCGAGGGCCGCGGAGAAGTCCACGCGGACCACGTCGGTGCCGTGCAGGGCGCACATCTTGCCCCACTCCTGGTCCGTCACCATGGTCACGGCGGCGATCCCCAGGCGCGTGGCCAGCACCCGGTCGAAGCCCGTGGGGGCGCCGCCACGCTGGATGTGGCCCAGGATCGTGTTGCGGGTCTCGATGCCCGTGATGCGCTCGATCTCCTGGGTGACGAACTCGCCGATGCCGCCCAGGCGCGGTCGGCCGGAGGCCTCCACGCCCTTGCCCGCAATGGCCTCCTCGCGGTCGTCGGGGATGAAGCCCTCGGCCACGACCACCAGCGGAGACCGGCCGCGGTCGTGGACCTCGCGCACCCACTCGGAGACCTGCTCCATGGACTCGCGAAACTCGGGAATGAGAATCGCGTGGGCGCCGGCGGCCATGCCGGAATGCAGTGCGATCCAGCCCACGTGGCGGCCCATCACCTCGGCCACCATGCAGCGGTGGTGGGACTCGCCGGTGGTGCGGATCCGGTCCATGGCGTCCGTGGCGATGGACACCGCGGTGTCGAAGCCGAAGGTGTAGTCCGTGGCCTGGAGGTCGTTGTCGATGGTCTTGGGCACGCCCACCACCGGAAGCCCGGCGTCCGCGAGACGCTTGGCCCCGGCCAGGGTGCCCTCGCCGCCGATCGCGATCACGGCGTCGATGTTGTTGCTCTCCAGGACCTTGGCGATGTTCTCCGGCCCGCCGTGGGGGCCGTCGAACGGGTTGGTCCGGGAGGTGCCCAGGATGGTGCCGCCCTCACGGGCGAGGCCGCGCACGCTCTGGCGGGGCAGCTCCATGATGTCGCCCTCCACCACGCCGCGCCAGCCGTCACGGAAGCCCACGAACTCGTGGCCGAAGGATTTGATGCCGTGCAGCACCGCCCCGCGGATCACCGCGTTGAGCCCGGGGCAGTCGCCGCCGCTGGTCATAAGCCCGATTCGCATGATGGGGTCAGTGCTCCTCTGTGGTGTCGTGGTCGTTCTGACACCCTCCATCCTAGTGACCGGGGGTTCGTGCGGGGCGGGCGACGCCCCCGCGCACGGACGGGTTCCGTGAACGTTCCCGCCACGGCACGCCCCGGACATTCACCCGGGGTTAATGCGGGGAACTAAGATCGGAGCCGAGAACTGTGAACACGCCGTTCGCGACGCCAGGCCACCAGGAGGACCAGATGACCGCCCAGCAAGAACCGGCCCGTGAGAACCTGCGCGAGTTCATCGACAAGCTCGTGGATCAGGGGTACACGGTGCGGGACGGGCAGTCCCCGGACCCGGACCTGATCGACCCGGGGGGAAGCGCCGTGGAGACGTGGCGCGAGGGCTACCCGTACGACGAGCGGATGTCCCGGGAGGACTACGAGCTGGAGAAGTACCAGCTGCAGATCGAGCTGCTGAAGTTCCAGTACTGGGGCCAGGACAACGACCTCAAGCACGTGGTGGTCTTCGAGGGCCGGGACGCCGCGGGCAAGGGCGGCACCATCAAGCGCTTCACGGAGCACCTGAACCCGCGCGCCGCCCGCGTGGTGGCGCTGAACAAGCCCTCGGACCGTGAGCAGGGGCAGTGGTACTTCCAGCGCTACATCCAGCACCTGCCCACCAACGGCGAGATCGTGCTGTTCGACCGCTCCTGGTACAACCGCGGCAACGTGGAGCGCGTCATGGGGTTCTGCACGGACGAGCAGTACGAGGAGTTCATGCTGCAGGCGCCGGTGTTCGAGAAGATGCTCGTGGACTCCGGGATCCACCTCACCAAGTTCTGGTTCTCCGTGACGCAGCACGAGCAGCGCACCCGCTTCGCGATCCGCCAGATCGACCCCGTGCGCCGCTGGAAGCTCTCCCCCATGGACCTCGCGTCGCTGGACCGCTGGGAGGACTACACGGTGGCCAAGGAGGAGACGTTCCGGCGCACGGACACGGACCACGCCCCGTGGATCACCATCAAGTCCAACGACAAGAAGCGTGCCCGGCTCAACGCCATCCGCTTCTTCCTCAACCAGTTCGACTACGAGGACAAGGACACCTCGGTGGTGTACCCGCCGGACCCGCTGATCGTGCGCCGCGGCCGGGACGCCGTGGACGACTGAGCCGCACTCCGCAGCACCTGCCCCACCTGCCCCAGGCCACCCGATGGATTCCAGCGCGCCCGTGAGCCGCCCCGCCCGGTTCCTCCGAGGCTGGGCGGCCGCTGGCATCAGCATCCTCTGCGCGGCCACGTCCCACTACGCGATCGATCCCAGCCCGCCCAGCGCGCTCCTGCTCGGGGTCGCGTTCACGCTGGCGGGGATGGCCTGCGTGCTGCTCGCCGGGCACCGCATGGGCGCGCTGCGCACAGGGTTCGCAGTACTGCTGAGCCAGGTGCCGTTCCACGTGATGTTCTCGGCAGGTGGTCACTCGGGCTCCCCGGCATCCACCCGCCACGCCGCCGGGGTGAGCTCCCACGCGCACCACGACCCGTCCGTGCTGCACTCCCTGGCCGGTCACGGCGGCGCCGGTCTGACGGAGGCCGCGGCCGCGAGCCCGGTCCCGGGGATGTCCCACGGCGCGGAGATGCTCCACGGCCCCATGATCTGGGCCCACCTGGCGGCCGCGGCCGTGACCTTCGTGCTGCTGCGCCACGCCGAGGACGGCTGGTGGCGCCTGCTGCACGCCGCCGTCCAGCTCCTCTTCTCGGCCGTGGTGCTGCTGCGCCCGGTGCTCGTGCCGTGCCACGGGCTGCGCCCGGTCCCGCTGGCCTACCTCCTGCCACCGCGCACGTGGTCGCCCGTGCGCGTGATCTCGCGGCGCGGGCCGCCCCTCCTCTCGATCTGAGCAGTCCACCACCGACCACACCCCGTCAGGCACGGGGTGCCGTCGGCCTGTCTTTCATCGAGAGGTACTTCACCATGTCCACAGCACTGGATGCATCGTCGTCCGAACGCGCCCGCACCGGCGCACCCATCATGTCCGTGTGGCTGCTGCCGCTGCTGCGACGGCTGCACTTCTACGCGGGGCTCCTCGTGGGCCCCTTCCTGGTGGTCGCCGCGGTCACCGGGGCCCTGTACGTGTTCACGCCCCAGCTGGAGCGGGTGGTCTACGCGAATGCGCTCACCGGCACCGCCTCGACACAGCCCCTGAGCCTGGACGATCAGGTCGACGCCGCCCGGCGCTCGATCGGCTCACCCGACTCGCCGGTGAACGTCCGGCCCGCGTCCGACGGCGGGACCACGCGGGTAATGTTCGCGGATCCCGCACTGGAACGGGGCGAGTCCCGTGCGGTGTTCGTGGATCCCGGCACGGGACGCGTCACGGGGGACATGACCGTGTACGGCACCAGCGGGGCCCTGCCGCTGCGCACCACCATCGACCGGCTCCACCGGGACCTGCTCCTCGGCGAGCCCGGTCGGCTCTACAGCGAACTGGCGGCCTCGTGGCTGTGGGTCCTCGCCCTGAGCGGTCTCTGCATGGTGGTTCTGCACCGGCGTCGTGTGGCGCGGGGCCGCCGCGCCCGGGTGACGCTGGTGCCCCGGCCCGCAGAGGCGAACGCCTACCGGCGGACCCGCTCCTGGCACACCGCCACCGGCGTGTGGCTCGCGGTGGGCTTCCTGTTCCTCGCGGCGTCGGGCCTCACGTGGTCCGCGCACGCGGGGGAGAACGTGGCGCAGCTGCGCACCGCGCTGAACTGGACCACGCCCAAGGTCTCCACCGACCTCGGCGGGGCCTCCGGCGGCGGGGCCGAGGACGAGCACGCCGGTCACCACGGTCACGACGGGCACCAGGGTCACCAGGGACCCGACGACGCCGGGGCGCAGGGCTCCTTCGACGCGGTGCTGGCCACCGCCCGGGAGGCGGGTCTGGACTCGCGGATCGTGGAGCTCAAGCCCGCCTCCGCGGACGGGGCGGCGTGGACGGTCTCCGAGAACGAGCGCTCCTGGCCCACCCAGGTGGACAGCGTGGCGGTGGACCCGCAGCGGTTGCACGTCACCGACCAGGTGCGGTTCTCCGAGTGGGGCCTTCCCGCGAAGCTCACCCAGTGGGCCATCGCCGCGCACATGGGGCTCCTGTTCGGGCTGCCCAACCAGCTCGTGCTGCTCGCACTTGCCGCGGCGATCGTGGTGCTGGTGGTGAGCGGGTACTCCATGTGGTGGCGGCGCCGCCCCACCCGGGCCGCGGGCGTGCAGTTCGGTCCGCTGCCGCCGCGCGGGGCCCTGCGCGCCACCCCGGTGTGGGCGTGGCTCGCGCTGGGGCTGGGAACGGTCGCCGTGGGGCTGTTCGTCCCGCTGCTGGGTCTCTCGCTGCTGGGTTTCCTGGCCGTGGACCTGCTGCTGGGGCTCCGGGCACGACGCCGCTCGGACGGCACCGCGGCCCGGGTCGCCTCACAGGAGCGAGGGCGCGGGGGCATCGCGGGCGCTGACGCGGGAGAGGACCGTGCTCCGCTGCCGGCGCCCTCACTGGAGGGGATGGACCGGGGCTAGGGGCCCGTCACCCGGCACCGGCCCGTGCCCGCCACCCGCGCACGGGGTGAGGAAGGCCGTGGGCCCCACCGTTCGGTGGGGCCCACGGCCGTGGTGCGCTTCAGCGCGGTGTCAGGTGGCGCGCGGTGCGGCGTGCCGGGAACGGGCTCAGGCGGCGTCGGGCCCGAAGTTGTGACGGTCCACGAGCGCCCAGGAGGCCGCGGCGTTGACCGCGGCCACCGTGAGCACCGAGGGCCACGCGCCCATCTTCTTGGCCAGCGGGTGGGACGCGCCGAAGCTCCCGCCGTAGAGCATCCCGAGGCTCGTGGCGGTCGAGGGCCCGGCGGACGCGATCCACGTGCGGCCCGCTGCGGCGCCGCACGCCGCGAGGACCACGCCGCCCAGCGCGCGCACGCCGGTGACGCGGGCGATGCCGTAGCCGCCGATCAGCCCGGCGCCCACGAGGAGCGCACTCGGCACGGCCACGGGGGACGGCAGGTGCGCGTCCAGGCTCTTCACGGTGTCGGTGGCTGCCATGTCAGTTCTTCCCTCCCAGGAACGCCTGCAGCCGGGAGAGCCCCTCGGCGAGGTCGTCGTCACCCAGCGCGTAGGACAGCCTCAGGTAGCCGGAGGGGCCGAACGCCTCGCCCGGGACCACGGCCACCTCGGCTTTCTCGAGGATCAGCTCCGCGAGCTCGGCGGAGGTCTGCGGCGTGACGCCGTCGAACTCGCGTCCGAGCAGGGCGGTCACGTCCGGGTACGCGTAGAAGGCGCCCGTGGGCACGGGGCAGTTCACGCCCTCGATCGCGTTCAGCCCGTCCACGATCGTCCGACGACGCCGGTCGAACGCCTCCCGCATCTCGGCCACCTTGTCCATGGGGCCCTCCAGGGCGGCGAGTGCGGCGGCCTGCGCCACGTTGTTCACGTTGGACGTGAGGTGGGACTGCAGGTTGGCGGCGGCCTTGACCACGTCCTCGGGACCGACCATCCAGCCCACGCGCCACCCCGTCATGGCGTAGGTCTTGGCCACACCGTTGAGCAGGATCAGGTGCTCGTGCAGCGCGGGAACGGCCTGGGCCATGGACACGAACTGCACGTCGTCGTAGGTGAGGTGCTGGTAGATCTCGTCGCTGATCACGAAGATGCCCTTGGCCGCGGCCCACTCGCCGATCGCGCGGGTCTCCTCCTCGGTGTACACCGAGCCCGTGGGGTTGGACGGGGAGCAGAACAGCAGCGCCTTGGTGGCGGAGGTGCAGGCGGCCTCGAGCTGCTCGGGGGTGACCTTGTAGTCGTTCTCCGCGCCCGCGAAGACTTCCACGGGATTGCCGCCGGCCAGGCGGATGGCCTCAGGGTAGGTGGTCCAGTACGGGGCGGGGAGCAGGACGTCGTCGCCGTCGTCCACCACGGTCTGGAAGGCCTGGTACACGGCCTGCTTGCCGCCGTTCGTCACGAGCACCTGCGAGCTCTTGACGTCCCAGCCGCTGTCGCGCGCGGTGGCCCGGGCGATCGCCTCGCGCAGCTTCGGCTGACCGGCGGCGGGGGAGTAGCGGAAGTTCGCCGGGTCCCGCAGGGCCTCGGCCGCGGCCGCCACGATGTCCTCCGGTGTGGAGAAGTCCGGTTCGCCCGCGCCGAACCCGATCACGGGACGACCCTCGGCCTTGAGGGCCTTGGCCTTCGCGTCCACCGCAAGGGTCGCGGACTCCGCGATCGCCGCGATCCGGTGCGAGATGCGCTGCTGCGCTGGTGACATGGGGATCATCTCTCCTGGGCTGGCTGGCGTCGCCCGCGGCGGAACCCGGGCGCTGGTCTCCCAGCTTAGGTGCCCCGCCCCCGGCTTTGCACGGAACGAGGCGGCCGCGTACCATAGTTGGTTGGTGCCGCCACCCGGGACCCCGTTGCCCCACGGCGGAACGGATCCGGGTGACACGAGCCGGTGATAGGCTCGGGCACCGTTGCCGCGGTCGTGGTTCCCTCGACGCGGCAGATGAAGGGCAGTGGCGCAATTGGTAGCGCAGCGGTCTCCAAAACCGCAGGTTGCAGGTTCGAGTCCTGTCTGCCCTGCTTCACGACCCACCACGGCACGAACACCACCGCCGAGAAGCTGCTTCACGCAGGGGAGAGCCGATGTCGCACACCGTCACAGGACAGACCCCGGGTCAACCCGCCGGTTCGGAGCGCAAGCGCGGCTTCTTCGGACGGATCTGGCTGTTCATCCGCCAGGTCGTGGGGGAGCTCAAGAAGGTCGTCACCCCGTCCCGGCGGGAACTCGTCAACTACGTCCTGGTCGTGCTGGTGTTCGTCGCTTTCATGATGGTGCTGATCTCCCTGCTGGACCTGGCCTTCGGGCAGCTGGCCCTCTGGCTCTTCGGTAACGGCGACCAGGCCCAGTAAGACCGCGCAGCACGTCCAGCCGTCCACAGAAAGCAGGAGAAGCCAGTGACCGATCACGAGCTCGAGAACGACGACACTCAGCCCGCGCAGCTCGACACCCCGTCCGGGGACGCTGCGCGCGAGGAGTCGGCGGAGAGCGTGTCCGACACTGTCGCGTCCGCCGAGCCCACGGACTCGCAGGACGTCACCGACGAGAAGGCCGTCCAGGAGGCGGACCTCGACGTCGCCGAGGGCAACGGCGAGGCCACTCCGGTGCCGCTCGTGGAGGTCGAGGTCTCCGAGGAGGCGGCCGAGGACCAGGTGGATCCCGTGGCCGAGTTCAAGGCCAACCTGCGCCGCCAGGAGGGCGACTGGTTCGTCATCCACACCTACGCCGGTTACGAGAACCGCGTGAAGACCAACCTCGAGACCCGCATCCAGTCCCTCAACATGGAAGAGGACATCTTCCAGATCGAGGTGCCCATGGAAGAGGTCGTGGAGATCAAGAACTCCCAGCGCAAGACCGTGCGTCGCGTGCGCATCCCCGGGTACGTGCTGGTGCGCATGAACCTCACTGACGCGTCCTGGGGCGCGGTGCGCCACACCCCGGGCGTCACGGGCTTCGTGGGCCAGGACGCCTACAACCCCGCGCCGCTGCGCCTCGACGAAGTGTTCGACATGCTGGCACCCACGTTCGAGACCCCGGAGAAGGCCAAGGGCCTCGGCGAGACCGCCGGCTCCGGCGCGGGCGCCCAGGGTGGCGCCGCCCCGCAGGTCACGGTGGACTTCGAGGTGGGTGAGTCCGTGATCGTGAAGGAGGGCCCGTTCGAGACCCTCCCGGCCACGATCTCCGAGATCAAGGTGGAATCCCAGCAGCTCGTGGTGCTGGTCTCCATCTTCGAGCGCGAGACCCCCGTGACTCTGGGCTTCAACCAGGTCACCAAGATCTAGCACCCCAGACTTCGGAGTTCCCCGGATGCGCTTTGGTCCGGGGCTTCTCCGTCCGGTCGCCGCGCCACGGCGACCACCCGCCGTCGTACGCTCCTGTGCGGCGGTACGCACAGCCAGAAAGAGGACCATCACATGGCTCCCAAGAAGAAGAAGGTCGCAGGCCTGATCAAGCTGCAGATCCAGGCAGGCGCCGCCAACCCGGCTCCTCCCGTGGGTCCGGCGCTGGGTCAGCACGGCGTCAACATCATGGAGTTCTGCAAGGCCTACAACGCGGCCACGGAATCCCAGCGCGGCAACATCGTGCCGGTGGAGATCACCGTCTACGAGGACCGCTCGTTCTCGTTCGTCACCAAGACCCCGCCCGCCGCGCAGCTGATCAAGAAGGCCGCCGGCGTCGCCAAGGGTTCCGGCGTCCCCCACACCACCAAGGTGGGCAAGATCACCATGGACCAGGTCCGTGAGATCGCCGAGACCAAGAAGGAAGACCTCAACGCCAACGACATCGACGCCGCCGCGAAGATCATCGCCGGCACCGCCCGCTCCATGGGCATCGAGGTCAACTGAGTCCTCCCGACTCACCAGCAACACACTTCATCGTGGCAGGGCCGAGCGCGGTCCGCAGACCACAACTGCACAAGGAGAAGAAGCAGATGGCACAGCGCAGCAAGGCATACCGGGCAGCTGCCGAGAAGATCGAGGCGGGCAAGCTCTACGCTCCCGCCGAGGCGGTCGCCCTGGCCAAGGAACTGGCCGAGGGCAGCAAGTCCGATCCCACCGTGGAGGTCTCCATGCGTCTCGGCGTGGATCCCCGCAAGGCGGACCAGATGGTCCGCGGCACCGTGAACCTGCCCAACGGCACCGGCAAGACCGCCCGCGTGGTCGTCTTCGCCACCGGTGACAAGGCCGCCGCGGCCGAGGCCGCCGGCGCCGACTTCGTGGGCAATGACGACCTGATCGCCAAGATCCAGGGCGGCTGGACGGACTTCGACGCCGCCGTGGCCACCCCGGACATGATGGGCAAGGTGGGTCGCCTGGGCAAGATCCTGGGTCCCCGCAACCTCATGCCGAACCCCAAGACCGGCACCGTGACCATGGACGTGGCCAAGGCCGTCAACGACATCAAGGGCGGCAAGATCGACTTCCGCGTCGACAAGCACTCCAACCTGCACTTCATCATCGGCAAGGCGTCCTTCGACGCGCAGAAGCTCGCCGAGAACTACGGTGCAGCCCTGGAGGAGGTGCTTCGTCTGAAGCCCTCCGCCTCCAAGGGTCGCTACATCACCAAGGCCACCGTGGCCACCACGTTCGGCCCGGGCATCCCCGTGGACCCGAACGCCACCGAGGTGAACGCCCAGGCGTGATCCCGGCTCACCGTGGGGCCCCGCAGGGTGCCACGGCGCAGCAGTGACAGTAGGGTCCGTGCCGTCCCAGGCCGGGCCCTACTGCCATGTTCGGGGCCGGATCGCGATGGGCGTTCCATGATGTACTGGAGGTTGGATCCCGGCGCGGATCCGCCACCGGGTGCCGTCCGGGCTGTGGACGGCACGGAAGGAGAACACAGTGACGCAGTCGTCACCGGTACGTATCGAGCTCTTGCGCATCCCCGAGGCGTTCGACGCGGACGCCCAGCGGCTGCTGGGGGACGTCGCCTCCCTGGTGCAGTCCTCCCGACGCCACGTGTGGGGCACGGACCAGCTGAGCAACGAGGCCCACGACATCTTCCGGGACCTCAAGGACCCCTACGAGCGCGTCAACATCCTGTGCGCCTTCCTGGAGGACCGGCTGGTGGGGCGCGCCGAGGTGCGGATGCCGCTGATCGCGGACACCGGGATGGCGCAGATCGTGGTGCACGTGGACCCGGACGAGACGTCGGAGGGCATTGGACGCGGCCTCCTGGGTGCTGCTGAGCAGCTGGCGCACGGAGAGTCCCGCCGCCTGGTCCGGCTCGTCACCGAGCACCCCGCGTCGGAGGCCCGGGATCCGGCGGGCCCGGGGGACGGCAGCGTGGACGGCAGCTCGGACGGCGAGGAGCCCTCCGGCGGTCACGGCGCGCCGGTGGCGTGGCTGGACGCTGCGGACGGCTCCGGCCGGCTGCCGGCCAGCCACCGTCAGACCCGTTTTGCCCAGCACGCCGGGTACGGCCTGCGCACGGTGAGCAGCTTCGCCCTGCTGCCCGTTCCCCTGGCGGAGACCCGGCTGCAGCGCATCCAGGAGTCCCTGAGCTCGAGCCCGTTCGCCGAGCACTACCGCATGCACACGTGGGTGGGAGAGGCCCCCGAGGAGCTGCTCGCCCCGCTCGCGCAGCTGCACGCGAAGATCCCCACGGACTCGTTCGTGCGCCCCATCGTGGCGGATCCGGATCCCTGGGACGGTGACCGGGTGCGCCGCACCGAGCAGCTGCGCCAGGAGGACGGCGACCGTTCGCTCATGGCCGTGGTCCAGGACCTGCGCACCGGTGAGCTGGTGGGCATGACCGAGCTGATCCTCGCGCAGCACCGCCCCGTGCTGGCGCTGCAGGACGAGACGCTCGTGGTGCGGGAGCACCGCGGCCACCGGTTGGGCATGCGTCTCAAGCTGGCCAATCTGGAGCAGCTCGCGGCCGTGGCGCCGGAGGTCACCACCGTGTACTCGTGGACCCACAGCGGCAACGACCGCATGAACTGGGTGAACGCGCAGCTCGGGTTCCAGGAGGCCGGGCAGTCCGCGATCTGGGAGCAGGACTTCAGCGTCGTCTGACCCCTCGGGGGACGTGCCGCCCCACGCGGGGCGTTCCACCGGAGGTCACCAGGGCAGCGGCAGCACCACAGTGCGGTCTCCGGGCACGAGGCCGGCGCGCGGAATGCTCAGCAGCCCCTCTGCCTCGCTCAGACCCCGCAGCATGTTGGGGCCGACGGCGCGGCACGGCTCCCACGCGTCCCCGCGGCGTCGTGCGGGCACGAGCTTCTCCCGCCGTCCGCCTGCCGCGTCCGCGCCCACGGTGGCGGGAACGAGCTGCGCTGCGGGGTGCCCCGCGAAGCCGGCTAGCAGCGGCCCTCCCACGAGCAGCAGCACCGTGAGCGCCGCCAGGGGGTTGCCGGGCAGGGCCAGCACCGCACTGCGCTCTGCCGCACCCAGCAGGGCGGGGTGCCCCGGCTGCAGGTCGAGCTGGTCCACGAGCACCCGGGTCTCCCGCTCCAGCAGCGGGCGGACCTGGTCCGCCCCGGAGCGGGACGTGCCCCCGGTGGTGATCACCACGTCGTGCTCTGCACACGCCTGCCGGAAGGCCGTGCTCAGGGATGCGGGGTCGTCGTCGACCCGGTGCACGGTGCCCGGCACGGCCCCGTACGCGGTGACCACGTGGGGCACGGACATGCTGAAGGCGTCACGCACCAGACCGGGGGCGGGGACACCGCGCGTGCGCACCTCGGAGCCGGTCAACAGCAGGGCAACACGGGGTGCCCGCCGGACGGGGACGTGGTCCAGTCCGGCCACGGCGGCGAGGGCGGCGTCCGCGGGGGACAGCACCCGGCCGGCGTGGAACAGCACCTCGTGGGCCTGGCACTCCGTGCCCGCCGCGCGGATGTGGCGGCCCTCCAGCTCGGAGGGAGGGGCGCCCGGCGCCAGGCGCACGATGGAGCCGGAGCGGCACGAGAACTCCTCCCGGACCACGCTCGTGGTGCCCTCGGGAATCACGCCCCCCGTGACCACCGGGACGGCAGTGCCCGGTGCGAGGGCCACCGCAGACGCCGCGCTGGGAAGAGGCACCGGGGCACCGGGTTCCGAGTGGGCGGATGGCGAGCCGCCGGTCACCAGGTCCCACGGCCCGGGACCGCGGACCGCGTAGCCGTCCATCGCGCTGGAGGCGTAGTGCGGCACGGAGCAGGCGGCCTCCACGTCCTCGGCGAGAACCCGCCCGGACGCCCGTGCCAGTGGCACCTGATCGGTGGGCACGCCTCCGGTGCCCGCGGCCGGCCCACGCCGCCCGGAGGCCGGATCGGCTCCGGCACGCTGGGCGAGCGCCGCTCCGGCGCGGTGCGCGAGGTCCCGGGCCTCGTCCCGCCCCGCGTGCTGCCGCGATGCGAGTCTGCGGGCCCACACGGGCCCGTCCGGGGAGGGCACGGGCTCACCCACCGGCGAAGGGTGGCAGGACGTCCACGGCGGCGCCGGGAGCCACGGGCGAGTGCGGATCCTTGGCGGCCACGCCGTCCACGAGCCACGAGCAGCGGGGGAGCACCTGCGCGAGGGCGGGCTCACCGGGCGGAGCCACGGGGTGCAGGCTCACGAGCAGCTGCGCCAGGTCGGTACGGCTCAGCGCCAAGGGCGTGGCCACGTGCTCCTCCTCGGTGCCGGCGGCGGCGGCCGCCGCGGCGAAATACCTCACGCGCACCGCGTCAGCCCCCGATCGCGCTCATGCTGCGGTCCGGCTGGATGTAGTCCCCGGAGTCCAGACCGGTGTGGTCCATCCCGTGCGCCCTGGGTTTGACCCACATGGCCTCGCGCCAGCGCTGGGTCACCTGGGCGTCGGTGGCGCCGGAGCGCAGGAGGTGCATGAGGTCGGTCTCGTGGTGGGAGAACAGGCACGAGCGCACGTGGCCCTCGGCGGTGATGCGGGTGCGCGTGCAGTCCTCGCAGAACGGCTCGGTCACCGAGGCGATGATGCCCACGGTGCCCACCACCCGGTCCTCGGCCTTCCGCCGCACGAGGAACTTCTCGGCGGGTGCACCGGCCCGGGGCGCGGTGTCCGGGGCGAGGTCGAAGTCCTGGGAGAGGCTCTCGCGGATCTGCGCGGCGGTCACCATGTTCTCCCGGGTCCAGCCGTGGTCCGCGTCCAGGGGCATCTGCTCGATGAAGCGCAGGTCGCACGCGTTCTCGAGCGCCCAGTGCAGCAGCTCGGGTGCCTCGTGCTCGTTGACGTTCCGCATCAGCACCGCGTTGATCTTCACGGGGCTCATCCCCGCGCGTTGGGCCGCGGCGACGCCGTCCAGCGCCTCGGTGAGCCGCCCGCGGCGAGCGAGGCGTTCGTAGGTCTCCGCGCACAGGGTGTCCAGGGAGATGTTCACCCGTGTCATGCCCGCGTCCGCGAGCCCCTGCGCGCGAGCGGCCAGGCCGATCCCGTTGCTCGTCATGGACACGGGCACGCCCGGCAGCGCGGTGCGCAGGGCCCGCACCAGCTGCTCGAGATCCGGTCTGATGAGAGGTTCACCCCCGGTGAGGCGGATCTCCCGCACTGCGAACTCGGTCACGGCGATGCGTGCGAGCCGCACGATCTCCTCGACCGTCAGCAGGGACTCTCGGGGGAGCCACTGCATGCCCTCCGCGGGCATGCAGTAGGTGCACCGCAGGTTGCACTTGTCGGTGATGGAGATGCGCAGGTCCGTGGCGGTTCGTCCGAAACGGTCCGTCAGCGGTCCCTGCGTGGGCACTCCCCGCGTGGGAAGCACTTGGGGGTTGCCGAGGAAAACGGACATGCGCACCAGTGTAGGTCTCCACCCCGACACCCTCGCCGCCCCCGGGAGGGTGACTACCCTGGACCCATGTCCCGCACCCCGTCCGCGCACCGCACCATCTCCGAGCACCGGGAGGCGGTCCGGGCCCTGCTCCGCTGCGCCCGCGCCCGGGGCCGCGAGGACGACGCCGCACGGCCGGTTCCACTGGCGGCGGCTCGCGGGCGCGTGCTCGCGGAGGATCTCGTGGCTCCTCTGGACCTGCCACCCCACACGAACTCGCAGATGGACGGCTTCGCGGTGCGGGTCGCGGACCTCGCCCCCGCGCACAGGGCAGGGCAGGTCACGCTCCCCGTGCACGGCACCCGCGCCGCCGGGGCCGCCCCGGCGCCCCACGTCCCCGGCACCGCGACCGCCGTGATGACCGGGGCAGTGCTCCCCGAGGGAGCCGATGCCGTGATCCCCGTGGAGCGCGTCCTGCCCCCGCGCTTCGACACCCCCACCGTCACGGTTGCCGCCGCCGACGTCCCGCGGGAGGGCAGCTTCGTGCGGGAGGCCGGCAGCGACGTCGCCCGGGGGGAGGTGGCACTGCCCGCCGGAACGGTGCTCGGAGCCGCCGCGCTGGGGGCGTGCGCGGCGCTCGGGCTCACGGGGGAGGACCCGGTGACGGTGCAGCACGGTCCGCGTGTGCTCGTGGTCAGTGGCGGGGACGAGGTGGTGCCCGCCGGCAGACCGCTGCCCGCGGGGTCCGTGCACGACGCGAACGGGCCGCTGCTCGAGGCGTGGCTCACCGGCCACGGTGCCGCGCGCGTGAGCCGGCTGCGCGTGGACGACGACCCCCACGCGTTCCTCGGTGCCCTCCGTGCGGCACTGGAGGAGTCACGCGCGGACCTCGTGGTCACGAGCGGAGGCATCAGCGCGGGTGCCTTCGAAGTGGTGCGGCAGGGTCTTGAACGGGCGGGCACGCGGATGTGGTTCGGCCACGTGGACATGCAGCCCGGCGGCCCGCAGGGCTGCGGGCTGCTCCGGGGGACACCCGTGCTGTGCCTGCCGGGCAATCCCGTGAGCACGTGGGTCTCGTGCGAGGTGTTCCTGCGCGCCGCGCTCGCGGACGTGTGGGCCTGCTGCCCGCCCGCGCGCTGGACCTCTGCCCGGCTGGACGCCCCGGTGGAGCCCTTGGAATCCCGCACCCAGCTGCGTCGGGGCACGCTGCTGCCCACCGCGCCTGCGCGGGTCGCGCTGGTGGGCGGCGCGTCCTCCCACCTGCTGACCGCGGCCGCGCGGGCGGACGTGCTCGTCCGCATCCCGCCCGGCACCGGTACCCTGCCCCGGGGGACCGAGATGGACGTGCTCGTCCTCGACGGCGGGGTGGTGACCCGGTGCTCGGAGACCTCGGACGAGGCGGCCGGGGCACCTCGCGGAGCTCGGAACGGACCGTGAGACCGGAACGCACACCCGCCCGGCCGGTGAGCCCGGTGCGCACCACGACACGACACGCACGGCGCCCCACGGCGCACGACCACAAGGAGAACAGTGAGCGATCAGCCCGAGGACAGGACGCCGCAGCGTCTCACGCACGTGCGCGAGGACGGCACGGCGCACATGGTGGATGTCAGCGAGAAGGCCGTGACGTCCCGGGAGGCCACGGCCCAGGCCGTGCTCGTCACGCGCCCGGACGTGGTCGAGCTGCTCGCGAACGGGGACCTGCCCAAGGGTGACGCCCTGGCCGTGGCTCGGATCGCGGGCATCATGGCGGCCAAGCGCACGCCGGAGCTGGTGCCCCTGTGCCATCCGTTGCCGTTGAGCAAGGTGACCGTGGACCTCGAGCCGCAGCGGGACAGGGTGGTCGTGCAGGCCACCGTGCGCACCCGCGGTGTCACCGGTGTGGAGATGGAGGCGCTGACCGCCGCGAGCGTGGCGGCTCTCACGCTGTACGACATGGTCAAGACCGTCGACAAGGCCGCCAGCATCGAGGACACCCGGGTGCTGGCCAAGTCGGGCGGCAAGAGCGGTGACTGGAGCGCATCGTGAGCGGACACGGCGAGCGGCACGTGGGCGCCCGGCGTCCGGCCCACCGGGACGAGATCGGCGACTTCCACCTGGTGGGACGCCGGGCGGAGGTCGTGATCGTCTCCAGTTCCGCGGCCGCGGGAACGGCGCAGGACCTGTGCGGACCTGTGCTGCGGGACTGGCTCGAGGGAAGGGGCCTGCGGAGCCGGGTGCACGTGGTTCCGGACGGACCGGAGGTGCTTGCCGCACTGCGGCGTCTCACTGCGCACTCCCACACGGAGGAGGGGCCGCGGTTCGTGGTCACCTCTGGGGGGACGGGGCTGAACTCGGACGACGTCACTCCCGAGGCCACCGCCGCGGTGCTGGAACGGCAGTCCCCGGGCATCGTGCACGCGCTGTGGGCGCAGGGACTTCAGAAGACTCCCACCGCCGCGATGAGCCGCGGCGTGGCCGGTCAGGTGGGGCGGACGTTCGTGGTGAACCTCCCGGGCTCGCGCGGCGGGGTCAAGGACGGGATGGCGGTGCTGGATCCCCTCATCGACCACATCAGCGCCCAGCTGGAGGACGTCCACGGCCACGGGGAGGACCGCTCGGTGACCCGCTCCGGGGACGAGGTTCTCCCCGCCGCCGAGGGCGACTCCCACCCGGACGACGCGGACGCCCAGGTGGCGGCCGGCAGCACGGTCGCCTCCGGGCCCGGGCCGGCGCACGACGCCGCCCGGGCCGCGGACCCGGACGCGGCGGCGTCGTCCCCGGGTGGCGGTGACCCGTGCAGCGGGTCGGAGGCGGCAGACCACGTGCTCCGGGCTCGGATCACGGAGGAACCGCTCGACGGGGACCTCGCCCGGCGCGAGGTGGCCGACCCCGGCTGCGGTGCGGTGGTCGGCTTCAGCGGGGTGATCCGCGACCACGACGGCGGCAGGAGCGGTGTGACGGGGCTCGAGTACAGTGCGCACCCCGCGGCCCAGCAGGTCATGACGGACACGGTGCGCGAGGTCGCCCGTGAGCACCCGGGGGTCCGGCTGTGGGCCGAGCACCGCATCGGGGCGCTCGCCGTGGGGGACAGCGCCCTGGAGGTCGCCGTGGCCGCGGCCCACCGAGCGGAGGCCTTCGCGGCGTGCTCCCGGCTGGTGGACCGCATCAAGGAGTGCGTGCCCATCTGGAAGCGGGAGAGCTTCGAGGACGGGCGGCACACCTGGGTGGGACTGGACGCCTGAGATGGTGGCGCGCAGAATCGTCCCCGCCCGCGTGCGGAGCTTCGACGCCTCGGGGGAGGTCGCCGCTGGGCCGGACCGGCTCGCGGGGGAGGAGCCGATGGAGATCCGCCTGGACGGTGAGCCGTTCACCGTGACCATGCGCACCCCCGGGGACGACTTCGAGCTCGTGACCGGCCTGCTGCTGAGCGAGGCCGTGATCACCGAGATCGCCCACGTGCTCAAGATGGACTACCGCTCCGGTGTGGACCAGGACGGGCACCGCACGTACAACGTGGTGGACGTGCGGCTCTCCCCCCGCGCTCCGGGCCCGGACCGCGGTGCGCGGCGCCAGGTGTTCACGAGCTCCTCGTGCGGGGTGTGCGGCACGCCGTCCCTGGACTCCGTGGCGAAGCCGAGCGCCCACCCGGTGGCCCCGCCCCGCCCCCTCGTGAGCGCGGCACGGCTCGTCTCCCTGCCGGATGAGCTGCGCGGGCACCAGCGGATCTTCGACGCCACCGGGGGAGTCCACGCCGCGGCCCTCTTCCCCGTGGGGCGGGACGAGCCCCTCGTGGTCCGGGAGGACGTGGGTCGCCACAACGCCGTGGACAAGGTGGTCGGGTGGGCCGTTCAACGAGAGCTGCTCCCCCTGGACGAGGTGGTGCTGCAGGTCTCCGCACGAGCATCCTTCGAGCTCGTGGGGAAGGCGGCCATGGCCGGGATCCCCGTGCTCTCGGCCGTCAGCGCGCCCTCGGCGCTCGCCGTCAGTGCGGGGCGCGAGCGCGGTGTCACCGTGGTGGGTTTCAACCGCCGGGGCCGGTGCAACGTCTACACCCTTGCGGAGCGCATCACGGGACGATGACCCGCGCGACCGTCAAGACGCGCCGTCACCTCGCTGGGCGGTCACTCCGCCGGGCGGCCGACGCAGCGCAACCGTCGCGCCGCGGGGAGGGGCCGCTCCCGACCCCACCCGTGCTCACGACCACGCCCCGGGTGGGCGGTGACCGCGGGAAATTGCGTGGGCCCACGCCCCTGGGGTACGGTGGTGGTACCAAAGACCGCCGGTCATCATGCGCACCTCGGTGCGCGTGGTCTAAGAGGTTCTCGGCAACGAGGACCGTCCAGCGCAGGTGAACCAGCACGAATCCTTCATCGGAACACGTACTCACGTGTGTGAATCCGAGCATGGTCGAGCCCCGGGCATCTGCGCGGGGCTTTTGTCGTGTCAGCCTCCGGCGGACACGGAGCCGGCATCCACATGTAAGGAAGGAGCACCATGGCGAATCCTGAAAAGGCTGCCGCGGTTGCAGAGTTGAAGGACTTGTTCTCCAACTCGCACGCTGCCGTCCTGACGGAGTACCGCGGGCTCACCGTGGCTCAGCTGAAGACGCTGCGCCGTGCACTCGGTGAGAACGCCGAATACGCCGTGGTGAAGAACACGCTCACCGCCATTGCCGCGCGTGAATCGGGCATCGAGGCGTTCGAGGGCCAGCTCACCGGCCCCTCGGCCATCGCCTTCGTGTCCGGTGACGCCGTCGAGGCCGCCAAGAGCCTGCGTGACTTCGCCAAGGACAACCCCCAGCTGGTCGTCAAGGGCGGTTACCTGGACGGCGTCGCAATGGACGAGAACGAGATCAAGAAGCTTGCGGACCTCGAGTCCCGCGAGGTTCTGCTGGCCAAGGTCGCCGGTGCCGCCAAGGCGTCGATGTCCAAGGCCGCCGCGCTGTTCCAGGCCCCGCTGTCCAAGACTGTGCGCACCGCGGATGCGCTGCGCGCCAAGCTGGACGAGCAGGGCGAGAGCGCTGCCTGATCCCCTCCGGGGAACCCCAGGTTCCGGGTGGTCGGGCCCCGTCCCGCACAGACCCGTGTTCTTCCCACGCACACCTCGTCGGAGCCACCCGCTCCGGCACCACGTACAAGTAAGGAGCCAACACCATGGCTAAGCTGACCACCGAAGAGCTCATCGAGGCCTTCAAGGAACTGTCCCTCATCGAGCTGTCCGACTTCGTGAAGGCCTTCGAGGAGACCTTCGACGTCACCGCTGCCGCCCCCGTGGCCGTGGCCGGTGCAGCCCCCGCCGGCGGCGACGCCGGTGCCGCCGAGGAGGAGAAGACCGAGTTCGACGTCGTCCTCGAGTCCGCCGGTGACAAGAAGATCCAGGTCATCAAGGAAGTTCGCGGCCTGACCTCCCTGGGCCTGAAGGAAGCCAAGGACCTCGTGGACAGCGCCCCCAAGGCCGTCCTCGAAGGCGCCACCAAGGAAGCCGCTGACAAGGCGAAGGAAGCCCTCGAGGGCGCCGGCGCCACCGTCACCGTCAAGTGATTCCCGGCGCCTCGCGCGCCTGCCGCGCCCGAGCGAGCGTTCTCTGACGCCGCCCGACCGGCTCCCTGCAGAACCCCGCACCGCACGGTGCGGGGTTCTGTGCGTTCCGGGTCTCGTGGGCCGCTCCTCGGCCGGGGGCGTTCACGTCGTCGGTGTGATGTGCGAAACTGTCTCCTGACCATTCGGCCGTCACAGTGCGGCGGGAGAGCGTGGCGGGTCGGGGGCGGGGAACCGTCCGGGACCGCGCCATCGCCGAAGGAGCAAACCCTCCCCGGGAATCTCTCAGGCACCCGTACCGCCGCACCAGGCCACTCTGAAGAGCTCACCGTCCTGCGGGCCGGGGAGCACCGGCGGGGCAGGTCGGTGGTACGCCGCGGGCGGCCCCGGCGAAATCTCTCAGGTCATGGAACAGAGCGGGGAGGACTCATCGGGCACGCCGTGCCCACGAGCAGCCCAGGAGACTTTCGCATGTCCTTCCTGTCACGCCACATCGGTCCCGACGCCGATGACCTCACCACCATGCTCGGCGCCGTGGGTGCCGAGAGCCTGGACCAGCTGATCGACCGCGCCGTCCCGGAGAGCATCCGGATGCGCGAGTCGCTCGACCTGCCCGAGCCCCTGGACGAGCCCGAGGCGCTGTCCGCGCTGCGCCGGATCGCCTCCCGCAACACCGTGATGCGCCAGATGATCGGCCAGGGCTACCACGACACCGTGACGCCCGCCGCGATCCGCCGCAACATCCTGGAGAACCCGGGCTTCTACACGTCCTACACGCCGTACCAGCCGGAGATCTCCCAGGGCCGCCTGGAGCTGCTGCTGACCTTCCAGAACGCGGTCATCGACCTCACCGGCCTGGAGGTCGCGAACGCGTCCCTGCTGGACGAGTCCTCCGCCGTGGCCGAGGCGGTGCTCATGATGCGCCGCGCCAACCGCCGTTCCAAGAGCATGCGTGTCCTCGTGGACAGCCGCAGCCTGCCGCAGACGCTGGCGGTGCTCACCGGACGCACGCGCGCCGCGGGCATCGAACTGGTGCTCGCGGACCTCGGGGATCCCCAGGCCGCCGCGCAGGCGATCTCGGAGGGTGACTTCTTCGGCGTCGTCGTCGCGCAGATCGGCGCGGACGGGGACGTCACCGATCCCACCGCCGTGATCGAGGCCGCCCACGAGGCCGGAGCGCTCGTGAGCGTGAGCACGGACCTGCTCGCCCTGACCATGCTGCGCAGCCCGGGGGAGATGGGCGCGGACATCGCGGTGGGCTCCGCCCAGCGCTTCGGTGTGCCCCTGTTCTTCGGCGGCCCCCACGCGGCGTTCCTGGCGTCCCGCAAGGGCACGGAGCGCTCCCTGCCCGGGCGCATCGTGGGCGTGTCCACAGACTCGTCCGGTGCCCCCGCCTACCGCCTGGCGCTGCAGACGCGCGAGCAGCACATCCGCCGCGAGAAGGCCACCTCCAACATCTGCACCGCCCAGGCGCTGCTGGCCATCGTGGCCGCGGCGTACGCGGTGCACCACGGCCCGGTGGCGCTGCGCGCCCTGGCCGAGCGGCTGCACGGCATGGCCGCGGACCTCGCGGCAGGACTGCGGGCCCGTGGCATCGAGGTGGCCCACGAGCGCTTCTTCGACACGGTGACCTTCTCCGTGCCGGGCCAGGCCGACGCCGTCGTGGCCGCCGCCGCGGACCGCGGGTACAACCTGCGCCGCGTTGACGGGGACACCGTGGGCGTGAGCTTCGGCGAGCCGCACACGGACCGGGACGTCGCGGAGGTGCTCACCGCGGTGACCGAGGCGTGCGGCGCGTCCGAGGGCGAGTCCGCCGCGGACGGCTCCGCGTACGAGCTGCCGGAGACGCTGCTGCGCACGGACGAGTACCTGACCCATCCGGTGTTCCACACCCACCGCTCGGAGACCTCGCTCATGCGCTGGCTGCGCGAGCTGTCGGACAAGGACCTCGCGCTGGACCGCACCATGATCCCGCTGGGCTCGTGCACCATGAAGCTCAACGCGGCCGCGGAGATGGAGCCCATCTCGTGGCCCGAGTTCGCGAGCATCCACCCCCTGGCCCCCGAGGACCAGACCCGCGGGTGGACCGAGCTCATCGAGCAGCTGCAGGACTGGCTCGCGGAGATCACCGGCTACGCCGCGGTCTCCGTGCAGCCGAACGCGGGCTCCCAGGGCGAGCTGGCCGGTCTGCTGGCCATCCGCCGCTACCAGGTGGACCGCGGCGAGCACCAGCGCAAGACCATCCTGATCCCCTCCTCGGCGCACGGCACCAACGCGGCGTCCGCGGTGCTCGCCGACCTCAAGGTCGTGGTGGTGGCCACCGCCCAGGACGGCACGATCGACCAGGACGACCTCCGGGCGAAGATCGACACCGTGGGTGACGAGCTGGCCGGCATCATGGTCACCTACCCCTCCACCCACGGCGTGTACGACACCGACATCACCGAGGTCTGCGCCGCGGTGCACGACGCCGGTGGGCAGGTCTACGTGGACGGCGCCAACCTGAACGCGCTCATGGGCCTCGCACGTCCCGGCCGCTTCGGCGGGGACGTGTCCCACCTGAACCTGCACAAGACGTTCTGCATTCCGCACGGCGGCGGCGGACCCGGCGTGGGCCCCGTGGCCGTGGCCGAGCACCTCGTGCCGTACCTGCCCGGCAACCCGGCCACGGCAGACCTCGACGAGCGCGGCGCGGGCTTCCCCGTGGCCCAGGCGCCGCACGGCTCCGCGGGCGTCCTGCCCATCACGTGGATGTACATCGCCATGACCGGGGCACAGGGGCTCACCGAGTCCTCCCGCACGGCCGTGCTGGGTGCGAACTACATCTCCCGCCGGCTCTCGGACGTGTTCCCCACGCTCTACACGGGGGACGGCGGGCTGGTGGCCCACGAGTGCATCCTGGACCTGCGTCCCATGACCAAGGTCTCGGGCATCACGGCCGAGGACGTGTGCAAGCGGCTCGTGGACTTCGGCTTCCACGCGCCCACGCTGGCGTTCCCCGTGGCGGGCACCCTCATGGTGGAGCCCACCGAGTCCGAGGGGATCGAGGAGCTGGACCGCTTCATCGAGGCCATGCGGACCATCCACGCGGAGATGCAGGAGATCGCGGACGGGAAGGTCTCCCTGGAGGAGTCCGTGATTCGCCACGCGCCGCACACCGCGCAGGTGCTCACCGCGGACGAGTGGGACCGTTCCTACTCCCGCAGCCAGGCCGGCTACCCCGTGTCGGGGCTGCGCCGTGTGAAGTACTGGCCCCCCGTGGGTCGCATCGACAACGCCGCCGGTGACAGGAACCTGGTGTGCGAGTGCCCGCCGATCGAAGCGTTCGACGCCGCGCACGCCGCCGCGTCCGGAGAGGAGAAGTGATGAGCGAGCGTCAGACCGCACTGCACGCGGCCCACGAGCGTCTGGAGGCCCGGTTCACGGACTTCGGCGGCTGGTCCATGCCCGTGCGCTACGCGAGTGACACCGCCGAGCACCACGCCGTGCGCCGCGGCGCCGGGATCTTCGACCTCTCCCACATGGGCGAGGTGGAGGTGACCGGGCCGCAGGCCGGGGCCTTCCTGGACCACGCCCTCGTGGGTGTGCTCTCCGGCATCGGCGTGGGTCGGGCCAAGTACTCGGTGATCGTGGACGAGGACGGCCGCGTGCTGGACGACCTCATCACCTACCGCCTGGGCGAGGACCGCTACCTCGTGGTGCCGAACGCCGGCAACCAGGACACGGTGGTCGAGGCGCTGCAGCAGCGGGCCGAGGGCTTCGACGTCACGGTGCAGAACCAGGGGCCGGAGACGTCCCTGATCGCCGTGCAGGGCCCCCGGGCGCTCGAGGTGCTCCGGGCCACCGGTCTGGACCCCGCCGAGGAGGTGGCCGGCCTGAAGTACTACGCGTGCGCCGTCGCCCGCTGCGGCGGTGCGGACGTGCTGGCCGCCCGCACGGGCTACACCGGCGAGGACGGCTTCGAGCTGTACTGCGCGAACGCCGACGCGGAAACCCTGTGGAACGCCCTGCTCGCGACCGCCGAGGAGCTCGGCACCGAGGACGCACCCGTGCAGCCGGCGGGACTGGCGGCGCGGGACTCCCTGCGCCTGGAGGCGGGCATGCCGCTGTACGGGCACGAGCTCTCGACCGAGATCACGCCCGTGGAGGCTGGACTGGGCAAGCTCGTGGAGATCGCCCTGCGCAAGAAGGACGAGGCCGGGACCCGCACCGTGGGCCACGACGCCCTCGCCGCCATGCTGCAGAACGCCCCCGAGCGCACCCTGATCGGGCTGGAGGGCCTCGGACGCAAGCCCATCCGTGCGGGGTACACGGTGCTGGCGGGGGAGCAGACCGTCGGTGAGGTCACGAGCGGCCTGCCCTCGCCCACGCTGGGCAAGCCCGTGGCCATGGCCCTCGTGGCCACGGACGCGCTCGCCGAGATCGAGGCCGGGAACGTGAGCGTCCAGGACGCCCGCGGCCGCGGCGTCGAGGTCGCGCAGACCGGAATGCCGTTCTACAAGCGGGGCTGATCGCACCGCGCACGACCCCCAGGGGTGGTGCCACGAGCGGGCCTGTCGGGAGTAGCCTCCTGGCAGGCCCGCTCCGTCGTGTGACACCCGACCACCGTGCGGGCCGGGAGAGGCCCGCCGCGCGTGAGCGGGGCGGGCGGAGAAGGAGACACCGTGTTCCTGCGAGACGTCGCCCCCGGGATCCACATGATCCAGAACCACCACGTCAACTGCTACCTGCTGGAGGACTCGCGCGGGCTGACGCTCGTGGATGCGGGACTGCCGCGGGTGTGGAACGAGCTGGGGTGGGCGGTGCGCGAGCTCGGGAGGACGCCGCAGGACATCCGGGCTCTCGTGCTGACCCACGCGCACTTCGACCACGTGGGGGTCGCAGCCAGGCTCGTGCGGCGCCTGGGGATCCCCGTGCACGCCCACGTGAACGAGCGCCACCTCGCGGCGCACCCCTACTCCTACGCCCACGAACGACCCACCGCGCTGTACCCGCTGCGCCATCCCCGGGCCGTTCCCGTCCTGGGATCCATGCTCGCGGGCGGGGCCGCCGCCGTGCGCGGGGTGGCCGTCACCCGGGAGCTCACCGCGGGGCAGATCGTTCCCGTCCCGGGCAGCCCCCGGGTGGTGGCCACCGCGGGGCACACCTGGGGACACTGTGCGCTGCACCTGCCGGACTCCGACGCGGTGATCACGGGCGACGCCCTCGTGACCCTCGACCCCTACACCGGTCTGACCGGGCCGCGCATCGTGGCCGGCGCCGCCACCGCGGATGCGGACATGGCCCTGGACTCCCTCGCTGCGATCGCGGACACCGGCGCGGCCCTGGTGCTGCCCGGTCACGGAGATCCGTGGCGGCTCGGGGCGGTCCGGGCGGCGTCGGAGGCGCGCGCTAACGGCGTCGCCTGAGGGACGGCCGGGCATCTTACGGCCCGGGTGGGGTTTCGTCCAGCAAGGGTGTGGACAAGCTCCGGCGGTTCGCCTAAGCTAGTGCTTTGCGTTGTCCCTTATACATGCGTGCCTTCATATAGCGGTGGGCGCCGCAGGGGCGGTCCGCGACACTCGTCGTCACCGGCCCCTTTCTCTCTCCCCGGGAACCTCGCGTATTCACTGCATGTCTGTGGAAGGATCACATCTTGGTCGCCTCGAGCACCGATACGAACGTCTCCGCCAACCACCCCACGAGCGACAACATTCCGCGTCGCATCTCCTTCGCGAAGATCCACGAACCGCTGGACGTCCCCAACCTGCTCGCGCTGCAGACCGACAGCTTCGACCGCCTGGTGGGCAACGAGCGCTGGCAGGCCCGCGTGGTCGAGGCCCAGGAGACCGGTGACACCAGCGTGTCCACCACGTCCGGGCTCTCGGACATCTTCGAGGAGATCTCCCCGATCGAGGACTTCCAGGGGACCATGTCCCTCTCGTTCTCCGAGCCGGAGTTCTACGACCCGAAGTACACCATGGACGAGTGCAAGGACCGCGACGCCACGTACTCGGCGCCGCTGTACGTCAAGGCCGAGTTCATGAACAACAACACGGGCGAGATCAAGCAGCAGACCGTGTTCATGGGCGACTTCCCGCTGATGACGGAGAAGGGCACGTTCGTGATCAACGGGTCCGAGCGCGTCGTCGTGTCCCAGCTGGTGCGTTCCCCGGGTGCCTACTTCGAGAAGGGCCAGGACCGGACGTCCGACAAGGACATCTACTCCGCCAAGATCATCCCCTCGCGCGGTGCGTGGTTCGAGCTCGAGATCGACAAGCGCGACCAGGTGGGCGTCCGTCTGGACCGCAAGCGCAAGCAGTCCGTCACGGTGCTGCTCAAGGCGCTGGGCTGGAGCGAGGCCAAGATCCTGGAGGAGTTCGGCGAGTTCGACTCCATCCGCGCCACCCTGGAGAAGGACACCACGGAGTCCCGCGAGGACGCCCTGCTGGACATCTACCGCAAGCTGCGTCCGGGGGAGCCGCCCACGGTCGACGCCGCGCAGTCCCTGCTGGACAACATGTACTTCAACCCCAAGCGCTACGACCTCGCGAAGGTGGGCCGCTACAAGCTCAACCGCAAGCTGGGTCTGGACAAGCCGTTCTCGGACCCGGACGCCTCCGTGCTGTCCCTGGACGACATCGTGGCCATGATCCGCTACCTCGTCACCCTGCACGACGGCGGCTCCACCATGCCCGGCACCCGCGACGGCGAGGCCCGCGAGATCCACGTGGACGTGGACGACATCGACCACTTCGGCAACCGTCGCATCCGCGCCGTGGGCGAGCTGATCGAGAACCAGATCCGCACCGGCCTCTCCCGCATGGAGCGCGTGGTGCGCGAGCGGATGACCACCCAGGACGTCGAGGCGATCACGCCCCAGACCCTGATCAACATCCGCCCCGTGGTGGCCGCGATCAAGGAGTTCTTCGGAACCTCCCAGCTGTCGCAGTTCATGGACCAGAACAACCCGCTCGCGGGTCTGACCCACAAGCGCCGCCTGTCCGCGCTGGGCCCCGGTGGCCTCTCGCGCGACCGCGCGGGCATGGAGGTCCGTGACGTCCACCCCTCGCACTACGGCCGCATGTGCCCGATCGAGACCCCTGAGGGCTCCAACATCGGTCTGATCGGCTCGCTCGCGACCTACGCGCGCATCAACCCGTTCGGGTTCATCGAGACGCCCTACCGCAAGGTCGTGGACGGCACCGTCACCGACGACGTCGTCTACCTCACCGCGGACGACGAGCGCGGGCTCACCATCGCGCAGGCCAACGCGCCCCTGACCGAAGACGGGCACTTCGCCGAGGACGCCGTCCTCGCGCGTGCCTCCGACGGCTCCGGCGAGGCCGTGCTGGTGGAGCCCACCGACATCGAGTTCATGGACGTCTCCCCGCGCCAGATGGTGTCGGTGGCCACCGCCCTGATCCCGTACCTCGAGCACGACGACGCCAACCGCGCGCTCATGGGTGCCAACATGCAGCGTCAGGCCGTGCCGCTGCTCACCTCCGAGGCGCCCCTGGTGGGCACCGGCATGGAGCGCTACGCCGCGCTCGACGCCGGCGACTCCGTTCTGGCCACCAAGCCGGGCGTGGTCGAGGAGGTCTCCGCGGACCTCGTCACGGTGCTCAACGACGACGGCACCACCAAGCTCTACCCGATCAACAAGTTCGTGCGCTCCAACCCTGGCAACACGTACAACCAGCGCGTGATCGTGTCCGAGGGCCAGCGCGTGGAGCCCCGCACGGTGATCGCCGACGGTCCCTCCACGGACCACGGCGAGCTCGCACTGGGCAAGAACCTGCTGATCGCGTACATGTCCTGGGAGGGCCTCAACTACGAGGACGCCATCATCCTCTCCCAGCGCATGGTCTCCGAGGACGTCCTCACGTCCATCCACATCGAGGAGCACGAGATCGACGCCCGCGACACCAAGCTCGGTGCCGAGGAGATCACCCGTGACATCCCGAACGTGTCGGAGGAGGTGCTCTCCGCACTGGACGAGCGCGGCATCATCCACATCGGTGCCGAGGTCCAGGCCGGCGACATCCTCGTGGGCAAGGTCACGCCCAAGGGCGAGACCGAGCTGACCCCGGAGGAGCGCCTGCTGCGCGCCATCTTCGGCGAGAAGTCCCGCGAGGTGCGCGACACCTCCCTCAAGGTGCCCCACGGCGAGTCCGGCACCGTGATCGGCGTGCGCGTCTTCGACCGCGAGGACGAGGACGACGACCTGCCCGCCGGCGTCAACCAGGTGGTGCGCGTCTACGTGGCGCAGAAGCGCAAGATCACGGACGGCGACAAGCTCGCCGGACGCCACGGCAACAAGGGCGTCATCTCCAAGATCCTGCCCGTCGAGGACATGCCGTTCATGGAGGACGGCACCCCGGTGGACGTCATCCTGAACCCGCTGGGCGTGCCCGGGCGCATGAACCTGGGCCAGGTGCTCGAGGTCCACACCGGCTGGCTGGCCAAGCAGGGCTGGAACATCGAGGGCGACCCCGAGTGGCTCAAGGGGCTCAGCAACTTCCCCAAGAGCTCCGGTCCCACCAACGTGGCCACCCCGGTGTTCGACGGCGCCCGCGAGGACGAGATCTTCGACCTGCTGGACCACACCAACCCCACGCGGGACGGTCAGCGCCTGATCGGGCGCTCCGGCAAGGCCCGGCTGTTCGACGGCCGCTCCGGTCAGCCGTTCCCGGACCCGGTCTCCGTGGGCTACCAGTACATCTTGAAGCTCCACCACCTGGTGGACGACAAGATCCACGCCCGCTCCACCGGCCCGTACTCCATGATCACCCAGCAGCCGCTGGGCGGTAAGGCGCAGTTCGGCGGTCAGCGCTTCGGCGAGATGGAGGTGTGGGCGCTCGAGGCGTACGGCGCCGCCTACACGCTCCAGGAGCTGCTCACCGTGAAGTCCGACGACGTCCACGGCCGCGTGAAGGTGTACGAGGCCATCGTCAAGGGCGAGAACATCCCCGAACCGGGTGTGCCCGAGTCCTTCAAGGTGCTCATCAAGGAGATGCAGTCCCTGTGCCTGAACGTGGAGGTCCTCTCCGCGGACGGCAACGCAGTGGAAATGCGTGATTCCGAGGACGACAGCTTCCGGGCTGCCGACGAGCTCGGCATCGACCTCTCCCACTCCGAGCCCAGCTCGGTCGAAGAGGTCTGAGACCCCGCTCGTCCACAGATCAGCTCGTCACACTTCAGGATTTTACGAAAGAGGGACAGGACCTTATGTCCAACGATTCTTCACTGGGTCTCATGCAGATCGGCCTGGCCACCGCGGATCAGATCCGCGGCTGGTCCTACGGCGAGGTCAAGAAGCCGGAAACCATCAACTACCGCACGCTCAAGCCCGAGAAGGACGGCTTGTTCTGCGAGAAGATCTTCGGTCCCACCCGGGACTGGGAGTGCTACTGCGGCAAGTACAAGCGTGTGCGCTACAAGGGCATCATCTGCGAGCGCTGCGGCGTGGAGGTCACGCGTGCCAAGGTGCGGCGTGAGCGCATGGGCCACATCGAGCTCGCCGCTCCCGTGACCCACATCTGGTACTTCAAGGGCGTTCCCTCGCGCTTGGGCTACCTGCTGGACCTCGCGCCCAAGGACCTCGAGAAGGTCATCTACTTCGCGGCGTACATGATCACGTCCGTGGACGAGCAGGCCCGTCACGACGACCTGCCCAACCTGCAGGCCGCGATCGACCGCGAGAAGAAGCAGCTCGAGGACACCCGGGACGCGGACATCAACGCGATCGCGCGTGATCTCGAGAACGACCTCGCACGCGTCGAGGAGGAGGGCGGCAAGGCCGCCGAGAAGCGCAAGCTGCGCGACTCCGCCGACCGCCAGATGGCCAACGTGCGCAAGCGCGCCGACCGCGAGATCGACTACCTCGAGAAGGTCTGGGACCGCTTCAAGAACCTCAAGGTCAACGACCTCGAGGGCGACGAGGCCCTGTACCGCCAGATGGTGGACCGCTACGGCATGTACTTCGAGGGCTCCATGGGCGCCGAGTCCATCAAGAAGCGCCTGGAGACCTTCGACCTCGCGGCCGAGGCCGAGGCGCTGCGCGAGACCATCGCCACGGGCAAGGGCCAGCGCAAGACCCGCGCCCTGAAGCGCCTCAAGGTGGTCAACGCGTTCCTCACCACGGACAACTCCCCGCTGGGCATGGTCCTGGACGCCGTCCCGGTGATCCCGCCGGAGCTGCGTCCCATGGTGCAGCTGGACGGTGGCCGGTTCGCGACCTCCGACCTCAACGACCTCTACCGTCGCGTGATCAACCGCAACAACCGCCTGAAGCGTCTGCTGGACCTCGGTGCCCCCGAGATCATCGTGAACAACGAGAAGCGCATGCTGCAGGAGGCCGTGGACTCGCTGTTCGACAACGGTCGCCGCGGTCGTCCCGTCACGGGCCCGGGAAACCGTGCCCTGAAGTCGCTGTCCGACATGCTCAAGGGCAAGCAGGGACGATTTCGTCAGAACCTGCTGGGCAAGCGCGTGGACTACTCCGGTCGTTCCGTGATCGTGGTGGGCCCGCAGCTGAAGCTGCACCAGTGCGGTCTGCCCAAGCAGATGGCGCTGGAGCTGTTCAAGCCGTTCGTGATGAAGCGTCTGGTGGACCTGAACCACGCGCAGAACATCAAGTCCGCCAAGCGCATGGTGGAGCGCTACCGCCCCCAGGTGTGGGACGTGCTGGAAGAGGTCATCACCGAGCACCCGGTGCTGCTGAACCGTGCGCCCACCCTGCACCGTCTGGGCATCCAGGCTTTCGAGCCGCAGCTCGTGGAGGGCAAGGCCATCCAGCTGCACCCGCTCGTGTGCGGCGCGTTCAACGCGGACTTCGACGGTGACCAGATGGCGGTTCACCTGCCGCTGTCCCCGGAGGCGCAGGCCGAGGCCCGTGTGCTGATGCTGTCCTCGAACAACATCCTCAAGCCCTCCGACGGCAAGCCGATCGCCCTGCCCTCGCAGGACATGATCATCGGCCTGTACCACCTCACCACCGTGCGTGAGGGCTGGGCGGGGGAGGGCAACAGCTACTCCTCCGTGGCCGAGGCCATCATGGCCAACGACTCCGGCGAGCTGCACCTCAACGCCAAGTGCAAGATCCGCCTCGAGGACTTCGTGCCCTACGCGGGCTGGGAGGCCCCGGAGGGCTGGGAGCCGGGTCAGCCCGCCGTCGTGGAGACCACCCTGGGGCGCGTGCTGTTCAACGAGACGCTGCCCGAGGACTACCCCTGGGACGAGAACGTCGCGGACAAGAAGCACCTGTCCGCGCTCGTGAACGACCTCGCGGAGCGCTACCCAATGACCCGCGTGGCCAAGACGCTGGACAACCTCAAGGACGCCGGCTTCCACTGGGCCTCGCGCTCGGGCGTCACCGTGGCCATCTCGGACATCGCGACCCCGCCGGAGAAGCCTGCCATCATGGAGGGCTACGAGGCGCAGGCCGCGCGCATCCAGGGCCAGTACGACAAGGGTCTGATCGACGACGACGAGCGCCGCTCGGAGCTCATCGACATCTGGTCCAAGGCCACCGACGAGGTTGCGCAGGCCATGCGCGACAACCTGGAGCCCACCAACACCATCAACCGCATGGTGTCCTCGGGCGCTCGAGGCAACTGGATGCAGGTCCGCCAGATCGCCGGCATCCGTGGCCTCGTGGCCAACCCCAAGGGCGAGATCATGCCCCGTCCGATCAAGTCCTCCTACCGTGAGGGCCTGTCGGTGCTGGAGTACTTCATCGCGACCCACGGTGCCCGAAAGGGTCTCGCGGACACCGCGCTGCGTACCGCCAACTCGGGCTACCTGACCCGTCGTCTGGTGGACGTCTCGCAGGACGTCATCGTGCGCGAGTCGGACTGCCAGACCGTGCGCGGTCTGACGTTGCCGCTGGCGGACATCACGGACACCGGCGTGCGCACGCTCGGCGAGGACGTGGAGAACACGGTGCACGGCCGCGTGCTGGCCAGCGCCGTGGCGGACGAGAACGGCGAGGTGCTGGCCGAGGCCGGCGCGGACATGTCCGACGCCATGATCGAGAAGCTCTACAACGCCGGTGTGGACCAGGTGCGCGTGCGCTCGGTCCTGACGTGCGAGTCCGCCGTGGGCGTGTGCGCCGCGTGCTACGGCCGGTCGCTGGCCACCAACCAGCTGGTGGACATCGGCGAGGCCGTGGGCATCGTGGCCGCGCAGTCCATCGGCGAGCCCGGTACCCAGCTGACCATGCGCACCTTCCACACCGGTGGTGTGGCGTCCTCGGACGGTGACATCACGCAGGGTCTGCCCCGAATCCAGGAGCTCTTCGAGGCCCGCACCCCCAAGGGCGTGGCCCCGATCTCCGAGGTGGCCGGTCGGATCCGCATCGAGGACACCGACAAGTCCCTCAAGATCGTGGTGGTCCCGGACAACGGCGACGAGGAGTTCGCCTACCCGGTACTGCGCCGTGCCAAGCTGCTCGTGGCGGACGGCGAGCACGTCGACGTCGGCCAGCAGCTCGTCACCGGTGCGGTGGATCCCAAGGAGGTGCTGCGCATCCGCGGGCCCCGCGAGGCGCAGAAGCACCTCGTGGACGAGGTTCAGGGCGTATACCGCTCACAGGGCGTGGGCATCCACGACAAGCACGTGGAGGTCATCGTCCGGCAGATGCTGCGTCGCGTGACCATCATCGAGTCCGGTGACACCGCGCTGCTGCCGGGTGAGCTGGTGGACAACGTGCGCTTCCTCGAGGCCAACCGCGGTGCGGTGGCCGAGGGCAACCGTCCCGCCGCCGGTCGTCCGGAGCTCATGGGCATCACCAAGGCCTCGCTGGCCACGGACTCGTGGCTGTCCGCCGCGTCCTTCCAGGAGACCACGCGTGTGCTCACGCAGGCCGCCATGGAGGGCAAGTCGGACCCGCTGCTGGGTCTCAAGGAGAACGTCATCATCGGCAAGCTCATCCCCGCGGGTACCGGTCTGGACCGGTACAACAGCGTGGACGTGGAGCCCACCGAGGAGGCGAAGGCCCAGATGTTCACGGACCCGTCCGCGTTCGCCGACTTCAGCTACGCCGAGGAGAACGCCGGCGGACTGGGCTCCGAGTTCCAGGCCATCCCGCTGGACGACTACGACTTCGGCAACTGAGTCGCCCGCACTGCCGGTCCCGCGCCACGGGCGCGGTGACTGCGTGGTGAAGAGCGACTGAGTTCCGACCCGGCCCGGGTGGGTCTCCCGCACGAGGGAGGTCCACCCGGGCTTCGTCGTGTCCGGGCTCCTGTCGTTGGTCCAGACGCGGACGGCCGCAGGGGGAAGGGGCGCAGATTGGTGAGAGCCGAGATCAAAGAACAAACGCATGCAGTTGACCGCGCACGAAGCTTCCACTGCCAGCCCATAAGGCAAACGAAAACAGTTGTCCAGACCGGGCCGGCGCGTGGTGGAAGGGTGGCCGCACGGGCTGCTGTCCGGCGGGTGGCCCGCACGTGAGGCCGCGACGGCTCGCGGGAGTTTCCAGGACGGTCCCTCTCCGGTTCCGCGGACCGGACGGGTCTGATACGATGGGGCAGAATTGCTCGATTCCGGGCATTCTGCAATGAGATGGCAAATCGGACCCTGTCCTGTGGTACGCACCCTGTACCTAGATGCCATCTTTCGTCATGCTCAGGGGAGGATCCGCGGCGCGGAACCTGCCCGCGAGCACCCCGGGATCAATGTTCCGTCACCGGCGGGCCCGGCAACCACCGGACTCCGCTCCAACAGGAGGCACTGTGCCAACTATCCAGCAACTGGTCCGCAAGGGCCGGCACTCCAAGGTCGTGAAGACCAAGGCTCCCGCGCTCAAGGGGAACCCCATGAAGCGCGGCGTCTGCACCCGCGTGTTCACCACCACCCCCAAGAAGCCGAACTCGGCGCTGCGCAAGGTGGCCCGTGTCAAGCTCAACGGCGGCGTGGAAGTCACCGCCTACATCCCCGGCGAGGGCCACAACCTGCAGGAGCACTCCATCGTGCTCGTGCGCGGCGGTCGTGTGAAGGACCTCCCCGGTGTCCGCTACAAGATCGTGCGCGGCGCGCTCGACACCCAGGGTGTCAAGGGTCGCCAGCAGGCCCGCTCCCGCTACGGCGCCAAGAAGGAGAAGAAGTAATGCCTCGTAAAGGTCCCGCTCCCAAGCGCCCCCTCGTCGTCGATCCCGTCTACGGCTCGCCCGTGGTCACGCAGCTGATCAACAAGGTCCTGCAGGACGGCAAGAAGTCCACCGCCGAGCGCATCGTCTACGGTGCCCTCGAAGGTGTGCGCAACAAGACCAACTCCGATCCGGTGGCCACCCTGAAGAAGGCCCTGGAGAACGTGAAGCCGGCCCTCGAGGTCCGCTCCCGTCGCGTCGGCGGCGCCACCTACCAGGTGCCCGTCGAGGTCAAGGCCGGTCGCGCCCAGGCGCTCTCCCTGCGCTGGCTCGTGGGCTACTCCAAGGCCCGTCGTGAGAACACCATGACCGAGCGCCTGCAGAACGAGATCCTCGATGCCTCCAACGGCCTCGGTGCCGCTGTCAAGCGCCGCGAGGACACCCACAAGATGGCCGAGTCCAACAAGGCCTTCGCCCACTACCGCTGGTAAAATTCGGTAGTCCTGTCGGCCCCGCGGATCCGCGGGGCCGACTTCCAGGGCCCGGCACCACCTTTTACGAAGGGAACCATCGTGGCACTCGACGTGCTTACCGACCTCAACAAGGTCCGCAATATCGGCATCATGGCTCACATCGATGCCGGTAAGACCACGACCACCGAACGCATCCTGTTCTACACGGGCATCAACCACAAGCTCGGCGAGACGCACGACGGTGCCTCCACGATGGACTGGATGGCCCAGGAGCAGGAACGCGGCATCACCATCACCTCCGCCGCGACGTCGTGCTACTGGCACGACTACCAGATCAACATCATCGACACCCCGGGTCACGTGGACTTCACGGTCGAGGTCGAGCGCTCCCTGCGCGTGCTCGACGGCGCCGTGGCGGTCTTCGACGGCAAGGAGGGCGTGGAGCCCCAGTCCGAGACCGTGTGGCGCCAGGCCGACAAGTACGAAGTGCCCCGCATCTGCTTCGTCAACAAGATGGACAAGCTGGGCGCCGACTTCTACTTCACCGTGGACACCATCAAGTCCCGTCTGGGTGCCACCCCGCTCGTGCTGCAGCTGCCGATCGGCGCGGAGAACGACTTCGTGGGCGTGGTCGACCTCATCACCATGAAGGCCCTGGTCTGGGAGGGCGACTCCAAGGGTGACGTCTCCCTGGGTGCCAAGTACGAGACCCGTGAGATCCCCGAGGACCTCCAGGACCGCGCCGCAGAGTACCGCAACCAGCTGGTCGAGGCCGTGGCCGAGGCCGACGACGACCTCATGGAGAAGTACCTCGGCGGCGAGGAGCTGACGGAGGACGAGATCAAGCTCGGCATCCGCAAGCTCACCATCTCCTCCGCCGCGTACCCCGTTCTGTGCGGCTCCGCGTTCAAGAACCGCGGCGTGCAGCCCATGCTCGACGCCGTGGTGGACTACCTGCCCTCCCCGCTCGACGTGGAGGACGTGCAGGGTCACGCTGTGAACGACGAGGAAGAGGTGCTCACCCGCACCGCAGACGCCAACGGCCCGTTCGCCGCGCTGGCGTTCAAGGTCGCGTCGCACCCGTTCTACGGCCAGCTCACGTACATCCGCGTGTACTCCGGCAAGGCCAAGGCCGGCGAGCAGGTCCTGAACTCCACCAAGGGCAAGCGCGAGCGCATCGGCAAGCTCTTCCAGATGCACTCCAACAAGGAGAACCCGGTGGAGGAGATCTCCGCCGGTCACATCTACGCGGCCATCGGTCTGAAGGACACCACCACGGGTGACACCCTGTGCGACTCGTCCAGCCCGATCGTGCTGGAGTCCATGAGCTTCCCCAAGCCCGTGATCTTCGTGGCCATCGAGCCCAAGACCAAGGGCGACCAGGAGAAGCTCTCCACCGCCATCCAGAAGCTCTCCGCCGAGGACCCCACCTTCACGGTGTCCCTCAACGACGAGACCGGCCAGACCGAGATCGGCGGCATGGGCGAGCTGCACCTGGACATCCTGGTGGACCGCATGAAGCGCGAGTTCCGCGTGGAGGCCAACGTGGGCAAGCCCCAGGTGGCCTACCGCGAGACCATCAAGAAGGCTGTCGAGAAGGTCGACTACACCCACAAGAAGCAGACGGGTGGCTCCGGCCAGTTCGCCAAGGTGCAGGTCTCCTTCGAGCCGTTGCCCCTGGACGCCGAGGAGCTGTACGAGTTCGACAACGCCGTGACCGGTGGTCGCGTGCCGCGCGAGTACATCCCCTCCGTGGACCACGGCATCCAGGACGCCATGCAGCTCGGCATCCTCGCCGGCTACCCGGTCGTGGGCGTCAAGGCCACGCTGGTCGACGGCGCCTACCACGACGTCGACTCCTCCGAGATGGCGTTCAAGATCGCCGGCTCCATGGTGTTCAAGGAGGGTGCGCGCCGTGCCAACCCGGTGCTGCTCGAGCCGCTCATGGCCGTCGAGGTCCGCACGCCCGAGGAGTACATGGGTGACGTCATCGGCGACCTGAACTCCCGCCGTGGCCAGATCCAGTCCATGGAGGACGTCACGGGTGTCAAGCTCGTGCAGGCTCTGGTGCCGCTGTCCGAGATGTTCGGCTACATCGGCGACCTGCGTTCCAAGACGCAGGGTCGCGCCGTGTACTCGATGCAGTTCGACAGCTACTCAGAGGTTCCCAAGGCCGTGGCCGAGGAGATCATCCAGAAGAACCGCGGCGAGTGAGCCATCGGGGTTCGCCCCGAGATTTCAGTAAATTCGTAATCCAGAAGTAGACTTGCACAGGTTTCGACACGCTCAGCGCCGATGCGCTGTGGTCACATGCTCCGGTGCCCGGAGCAGTCGAGCAAGTCTCACCTCAATGTTCTAGGAGGAACACATCATGGCGAAGGCCAAGTTCGAGCGCACCAAGCCGCACCTCAACATTGGCACCATTGGCCACGTTGACCACGGCAAGACCACGCTCACCGCTGCAATCTCCAAGGTCCTGGCTGACAAGTACCCGGACGTCAACGAGCAGCGCGACTTCGGTGCCATCGACTCCGCCCCGGAGGAGAAGCAGCGCGGCATCACGATCAACATCGCGCACATCGAGTACCAGACCGACAAGCGTCACTACGCCCACGTGGACGCCCCGGGTCACGCCGACTACGTGAAGAACATGATCACCGGTGCGGCTCAGATGGACGGCGCGATCCTCGTGGTCGCCGCCACCGACGGCCCCATGGCGCAGACCCGCGAGCACGTGCTGCTCGCCCGCCAGGTGGGCGTGCCCTACCTGCTGGTTGCGCTGAACAAGTCCGACATGGTGGACGACGAAGAGCTGCTCGACCTCGTCGAGATGGAGGTTCGCGAGCTGCTGTCGGACCAGGGCTTCGACGGTGACAACGCCCCCGTGGTGCGCGTCTCCGCTCTGAAGGCCCTCGAGGGCGACGCCCAGTGGGTCAAGTCCGTCGAGGACCTCATGGAGGCCGTGGACGAGAACGTGCCGGATCCCATCCGTGACACCGACAAGCCCTTCCTCATGCCCATCGAGGACGTCTTCACCATCACCGGTCGTGGCACCGTGGTGACGGGCCGCGCCGAGCGCGGCACCCTGCCGATCAACTCCGAGGTCGAGATCGTGGGCATCCGCCCCGTGCAGAAGACCACGGTCACCGGCATCGAGATGTTCCACAAGCAGATGGACGAGGCCATGGCGGGCGAGAACTGCGGCCTGCTGCTGCGCGGTCTCAAGCGTGATGACGTCGAGCGCGGCCAGGTCGTGTGCAAGCCGGGTTCCATCACCCCGCACACCGACTTCGAGGCCAACGTCTACATCCTGTCCAAGGAAGAGGGCGGGCGTCACAACCCGTTCTACTCGAACTACCGTCCGCAGTTCTACTTCCGCACCACCGACGTCACCGGCGTCATCACGCTGCCCGAGGGCACCGAGATGGTCATGCCCGGCGATAACACCGAGATGACGGTCGAGCTGATCCAGCCGATCGCCATGGAGGACGGCCTCGGCTTCGCCATCCGCGAGGGTGGCCGCACCGTTGGCTCGGGTCGTGTGACCAAGATCATCAAGTGATCATATGATGATCGGGGAGAGGTTCTGAACTAATCCCTTGCGAAGCCCCGTGGTTCCCCGGAACCACGGGGCTTCGTCGTACCCGCGAGCTACGCCGAGGTTTTCACGTCCCCAGGTTCCCCGGTGACCCGGTGCCGCGGGTCGACGCCGCCGGCGGCCGGCGATCGCTGTCGCAGCGGTGCGCCCCGGTGCATGACACCTGGGACTACCGGCGGCGGCCACCTGACCTCGCGTTCCCGAGTCGGGCGGGGCGACGTCGTTCGGCCCGGGCGAGCGTCCCAGGTGCGGTCTCCCAGGTTGCGCCGCTGCTGTTCTCTCTGGCAGAATGGTCGCTGTTGTTCGCTCAGCGGCGCGTGCTTCACGCGCGGCGGCACCAACGCCTCGTACGTCGCAGGAACCGGGTGCAATGCAGTTGTGTAGCCGAAGCACTCGTGACGCACGCAGCACCGCGCGGCCGCGCCGCGGACAACCACTCATCACCGGCACCATGTCATTGTGCGAGTTCGGTAGCGTCGTCCACCGCGACACGCCCGAGTTCGGGTGCCGGAGCCCCGGCAGGGTGAGGAACCCGGAATCGTCCGGATTCAGTCTGTGCGGGGTGGTGGCAGAGGCCGCCGAACACAAGGAGCCCTGGGCTCCATACAGGGAAGTACTTGAAGAAAGAGAGTCACGACGCCATGGCGGGACAGAAAATCCGCATCCGGCTGAAGTCCTATGACCACGAGGTCATCGACGTCTCGGCCCGGAAGATCGTTGAGACGGTGACGCGCGCAGGCGCCACGGTGGTGGGACCCGTCCCGCTGCCCACCGAGAAGAATGTGTACTGCGTCATCCGGTCGCCGCACAAGTACAAGGACAGCCGCGAGCACTTCGAGATGCGCACGCACAAGCGGCTGATCGACATCATCGACCCCACGCCCAAGGCTGTCGACTCGCTCATGCGTCTCGACCTGCCCGCTGACGTGAACATCGAAATCAAGCTGTAAAAAGGATCGCACCCCAATGACTACCACTTTCGAACGCCAGGTGAAGGGCCTGCTGGGCACGAAGCTCGGCATGACCCAGGTCTGGGACGAGAACGGGAAGTTCGTGCCGGTGACCGTGGTCAAGGCCGACTCCAACGTCGTGACGCAGCTGCGCAACGAGGACAAGGACGGCTACAACGCCGTGCAGATCGGCTTCGGTGCGATCGATCCCCGCAAGGTGACCAAGCCGCTGGCCGGTCACTTCGCCGCTGCAGGCGTGACGCCCCGTCGCCACGTCGTCGAACTCCGTACTTCCGACGCCGCCGAGTACGAGCTGGGACAGGAACTGTCCGTCGAGCTCTTCGAGGCCGGCGCCAAGGTCGACGTGGTCGGCACCACCAAGGGCAAGGGCACGGCCGGTGTGATGAAGCGTCACGGCTTCTCCGGCGTCGGCGCCTCCCACGGTGCGCACAAGAACCACCGCAAGCCGGGCTCCATCGGCGGCGCGTCGTACCCCGCACGCGTGTTCAAGGGCATGCGCATGGCCGGTCGGATGGGCAACGCCCGTCACACCACCATGAACCTGACCGTGCACGCGGTTGACGCCGAGAACTCCCTGCTGCTCATCAAGGGCGCCCTGCCGGGCCCCAAGGGATCGGTCGTCCTCGTCCGTTCCACCGTGAAGGGAGCTTGATATCCATGGCAACTGAAACCGTCAACGTCGAGCTGCCCGCTGAGATCTTCGACGCGCAGACCAATGTGGCGCTGCTGCACCAGGTCGTCGTCGCCCAGCTGGCCGCCGCGCGTCAGGGCACGCACAAGACCAAGACCCGCGCCGAGGTCTCCGGCGCCGGCCGCAAGCCGTTCAAGCAGAAGGGCACTGGCCGCGCCCGTCAGGGCTCCATCCGCGCCCCGCACATGACCGGTGGTGGCGTGGTCCACGGTCCGACGCCGCGTGACTACTCCCAGCGCACCCCCAAGAAGATGAAGGTCGCCGCCCTGCGCGGAGCCCTCTCTGACCGGGCCCGCAACGGCCGCATCCACGTGGTTGCGGATCTGGTGAGCGGGGCCGAGCCGTCCACGAAGGCCGCCAAGCAGGCGCTGCGCTCGATCTCCGAGCGCAAGAACCTGCTGGTCGTGCTGGGCCGCGGCGAGGACACCGCCGCGCTGTCCGTGCGCAACCTGGTCAACGTGCACGCCGTGTACGCCGATCAGCTCAACACGTACGACGTGCTCGTCTCGGACGACGTGGTCTTCACCAAGGCCGCCTACGAGTCGTTCGTGGCAGCCGCGTCCGGTAGCAAGCAGGAGGACGCCAAGTGAGCGCCATCTACAACAAGGACCCGCGCGACGTCATCATCCGTCCCGTGGTCTCCGAGAAGTCCTACGGTCTGATCGACGAGGGCAAGTACACCTTCCAGGTGGACCCCTCGGCCAACAAGACCGAGATCAAGTACGCAATCGAGCAGATCTTCGGTGTGAAGGTTGCGTCCATCAACACCCTCAACCGTCCCGGCAAGCGCAAGCGCACTCGCTTCGGCTGGGGACAGCGAAAGGCCACCAAGCGTGCCGTCGTGTCCCTTCGGGAAGGCTCCATCGACATCTTCGGCGGTCCGCTCTCCTGAGCGGAGACCACTTTAACGAGGAACTCAAAACATGGCTATCCGTAAGCACAAGCCGACAACCCCGGGCCGTCGTGGCTCGTCGGTTGCGGACTTCGTAGAAATCACGCGCACCACGCCCGAGAAGTCCCTGGTGCGTCCGCTGCCCAAGAAGGGCGGTCGCAACAACACGGGCCGCATCACCACCCGCCACAAGGGTGGTGGCCACAAGCGCCAGTACCGCGTGATCGACTTCCGTCGTCACGACAAGGACGGCGTGGACGCCAAGGTCGCGCACATCGAGTACGACCCGAACCGCACGGCTCGCATCGCCCTGCTGCACTACGTGGACGGCACCAAGCGCTACATCATCGCGCCGAACCGCCTCAAGCAGGGTGACGTCGTGGAGTCCGGCCCCACCGCGGACATCAAGCCCGGCAACAACCTGCCGCTGCGCAACATCCCCGTGGGTACCGTCCTGCACGCCGTGGAGCTGCGTCCGGGTGGGGGAGCCAAGCTCGCCCGCTCCGCCGGCGCATCGGTCCAGCTGGTCGCCCGTGAGGGCAAGTACGGCCAGCTGCGCCTGCCCTCCGGCGAGATCCGCAACGTGGACGTGCGCTGCCGCGCGACCATCGGCGAGGTCGGCAACGCCGAGCAGTCGAACATCAACTGGGGCAAGGCCGGCCGCAACCGCTGGAAGGGCATCCGCCCGACTGTCCGCGGTGTGGTCATGAACCCGGTGGACCACCCCCACGGTGGTGGCGAGGGCAAGACCTCCGGTGGTCGTCACCCGGTCAACCCCAACGGCAAGCCCGAGGGACGCACCCGTCGCCCCAACAAGGAAAGCGACAAGCTCATCGTGCGTCGTCGTCGTACCGGCAAGAACAAGCGCTAAGGAGCCTGAACAATGCCACGCAGTCTCAAAAAGGGCCCTTTCGTTGATCAGCACCTCTTCGTGAAGGTCGCCAAGGAGAACGAGAAGGGCACCAAGAACGTCATCAAGACGTGGTCCCGCCGTTCCATGATCATCCCCGACATGCTCGGCCACACCATTGCCGTGCACGACGGGCGCAAGCACGTTCCCGTGTTCGTCACGGAGTCGATGGTCGGGCACAAGCTCGGCGAGTTCGCTCCCACCCGCACGTTCCGCGGCCATGTGAAGGACGACAAGAAGGGCAAGCGTCGCTGACCCCAGGGGTCAGCACGCTGCACTTCTTCGACAAGACGAGAGAAGGAAAGCAATGGAAGCCAAGGCATCTGCGCGCTACATCCGCGTGACGCCTATGAAGGCCCGGCGCGTCGTCAACCTGATTCGTGGCCAGCAGGCGAATGAGGCATTGGCGATTCTGAAGTTTGCCCCCCAGGCAGCTTCCGAGCCGGTGTTCAAGGTTCTCGAATCCGCCGTGGCGAACGCCCGGCAGAAGGCCGACCGCGAGGGACTCGCGTTCAAGCCGGAAGACCTCGTGGTCTCCGCGGCCTTCGTGGACGAGGGACCCACCATGAAGCGGTTCCAGCCGCGTGCCCAGGGCCGTGCGTTCCGCATCAACAAGCGCACGAGCCACGTGACCGTGGTCGTGGCGACCCCGGAGAAGGAGGAGGTCCGCTAAGTGGGACAGAAAATCAACCCCAACGGATTCCGTCTGGGCATCACCACCGACCACGTCTCGCACTGGTACGCCGACTCCAACCAGCCGGGTCAGCGCTACAAGGACTACATCCGCGAGGACGTCAAGATCCGCGAGCTCATGTCCAAGGGCATGGACCGCGCCGGCATCTCCAAGGTCGAGATCGAGCGCACCCGTGACCGCGTCCGCGTGGACATCCACACGGCACGTCCGGGCATCGTGATCGGCCGCCGCGGCGCCGAGGCGGACCGCATCCGCGGCGAGCTCGAGAAGCTCACCGGCAAGCAGATCCAGCTCAACATCCTCGAGGTGAAGAACCCGGAGATCGACGCGCAGCTCGTCGCCCAGGGTGTTGCCGAGCAGCTGGCCTCCCGTGTCGCGTTCCGCCGCGCCATGAAGAAGGCCATCCAGTCCGCGCAGCGCGCTGGTGCCAAGGGCATCCGGATCCAGTGCGCCGGCCGTCTGGGCGGTGCGGAGATGTCCCGCTCGGAGTTCTACCGCGAAGGCCGTGTGCCCCTGCACACCCTGCGCGCGAACATCGACTACGGCTTCTTCGAGGCGAAGACCACCTTCGGCCGCATCGGCGTGAAGGTCTGGATCTACAAGGGCGACCTGACCGACAAGGAACTGGCTGCCCAGCAGGCGGCTGCTCCGTCCTCGCGCGGTCGCAACGACCGTCGCGGCGGTGGCGAGCGGCGTCGTCGTCCGAATGACCGTAACGACCGTGGCGGGCGCCGTGAGCGCGACTCCGCCGCAGCCCCCCAGCAGAACAGCGCTGCGGAGGCCAACAACGCAGAGGGTGGTAAGTAATGCTTATCCCACGTCGTGTGAAGTTCCGCAAGCAGCACCACCCGCGTCGGCGGGGACAGGCCAAGGGCGGAACCCAGGTCACGTTCGGCGAGTGGGGCATCCAGGCGATGAGCCCGGCGTACGTCACGAACCGTCAGATCGAGGCCGCGCGTATCGCCATGACCCGTCACATCAAGCGTGGCGGCAAGGTCTGGATCAACATCTACCCGGACCGTCCCCTGACCAAGAAGCCCGCCGAGACCCGCATGGGTTCCGGTAAGGGTTCCCCCGAGTGGTGGGTCGCCAACGTCAAGCCCGGACGCGTCATGTTCGAGATCTCGGGCGTGAGCGAAGAGGTGGCGCGTGAGGCGCTGCGTCTGGCAATCCACAAGCTCCCGATGAAGGCACGCATCGTGCGTCGCGAAGGCGGTGAATGATCAATGGCTATTGGATCCAAGGATCTGAACATGGACAACCTCGCGGCTCTTGACACCGGTGCCCTCACCGACCAGCTGCGCAAGTCCAAGGAAGAGCTGTTCAACCTGCGCTTCCAGGCTGCAACCGGTCAGCTCGAGAGCAACTCGCGTCTGAAGTCCGTCAAGCGCGACATCGCGCGGATCTACACCGTGCTGCGTGAGCGCGAGCTCGGTATCCGCGAGGACGTGGCGCCGGCCGCAGCGAAGACCGAGAAAAAGGCCTCGAAGAAGGCTGCCAAGTCTGAGGATGATGCCAAGTGAGCGAGCAGGTCAACAACGAGACGGCTACGGCCGAGCGCGGTGACCGCAAGTCCCGCCAGGGCTACGTGGTCTCCGACAAGATGGACAAGACCGTGGTGGTCCAGGTCGAGGACCGCGTCAAGCACGCGCTCTACGGCAAGGTGCTGCGCAAGTCCAAGCGTGTGAAGGCGCACGACGAGCAGAACTCCTGCGGCGTCGGCGACCTCGTGCGCATCGTCGAGACGCGTCCGCTGTCCGCCAACAAGAACTGGCGGATCGTGGAGATCATCGAGAAGGCCAAGTAGGGCTTTCCCGCCGGGTCTCGATGGCAGGCCCCCGTCCGGTGTTCCGGGCGGGGGCCTGCTGCGTGTCTGCGCCCGGGCGATTGGAGATCGACGTCCCGACGCGGTAGAGTAGGCCGGTACGCGTGTCGACACACGTGTGCCCTCTGGCTTCGACCCTGCTGAGCCAGAATCCACAGCCGACCTCGTGCCCACGCGGCACGTCCACGGGTCGGCGGCAAGTCCCGCGGTTCGCCGCGGAAGGCGACCCACCCGCTCGGTGGGCACGCTGCGAGAACTTGCCCGTTGATTCTGCGCTCAGTCATGAATCCGGGCAGGGCAGCAGGACGATTTCCCTCGTCCACACGTGCGAGATCACAGCGTGCAAACTTTGCGCAGCGCCCCGGGCCCCTCCTACGGCCTCGGGGGAGACCGTGGCGTGAAGCGTTCACACGACCACCGTTCCGCAAGGCTCGACATTCAGCAGGTTTGGATGAGAACCGGCGCGACGACAGGAGTATTCAGTGATTCAGCAGGAATCGCGGCTGCGGGTTGCCGACAACACGGGTGCGAAGGAAATTCTCACCATCCGTGTGCTCGGTGGATCCGGACGCCGTTACGCAGGCATTGGTGACGTCATCGTCGCCACCGTCAAGGACGCCATCCCCGGCGGCAACGTCAAGAAGGGCGACGTGGTCAAGGCGGTTGTGGTCCGTACTAAGAAGCAGAGGCGCCGTCCCGACGGTTCCTACATCCGTTTCGACGAGAACGCCGCAGTGATCTTGAAGAACGACGGGGACCCCCGCGGCACGCGCATCTTCGGCCCGGTGGGCCGTGAGCTGCGCGACAAGAAGTTCATGAAGATCGTCTCGCTGGCTCCGGAGGTGCTCTGACATGGCTAAATTCAAGATCAAGACCGGCGACCTCGTGCAGGTCATCACCGGCAAGAACAAGGGCGAGCAGGGCAAGGTCCTGCGCGTGATCACCGAGACCTCCCGCGTGGTGGTCGAAGGCGTGAACGTCGTGACCAAGCACAAGCGCGCCAACGCCCAGGGCGAAGCCGGCGGCCTCGTCAAGTCCGAGGCTCCGATCCACATCTCCAACGTGATGCTCGTGGACCCGGAGACCGGCAAGCCGACCCGTGTGGGCTACCGCACCGAGACCGTGGAGCGCGACGGCAAGCAGAAGACCGTCCGCGTTCGCGTGTCCAAGAGCACCGGCAAGGATCTGTGATGAGCGAAACGACCGAAACCAAGTTCACCCCCCGGTTCAAGACCAAGTACCAGGAGACCGTTGCTCCGGCTCTGCAGGAGCAGTTCGGCTACGCGAACGTCATGGAGATGCCGCGCGTGGTCAAGGTCGTGGTCAACATGGGTCTGGGCGAGGCGGCCAAGGACTCCAAGCTGGTGGACAACGCCATCAAGGACCTCACCGCCATCACCGGCCAGAAGCCCGTGATCAACCGAGCCAAGAAGTCCATCGCGCAGTTCAAGCTGCGTGAGGGCATGCCGATCGGCGCGCACGTCACCATGCGCGGCGACCGCATGTGGGAGTTCCTGGACCGCCTGGTCACCCTGGCGCTGCCCCGTATCCGTGACTTCCGTGGTCTGTCCGACCGCCACTTCGACGGCAACGGCAACTACACGTTCGGCCTGACCGAGCAGTCCATGTTCCACGAGATCGACCAGGACAAGATCGATCGCGTGCGCGGCATGGACATCACCGTGGTCACCACCGCCAAGACCGACGACGAAGGCCGTGCCCTGCTCAAGGCGCTCGGCTTCCCGTTCAAGACCAACTGATTCCATCGACGTCAAAAGGTCCCTGCGGGCTGCAACCGGCAGGGAAACCGTGACGAGGAAGGGCTGAAGCCCACATGACAATGACAGATCCCGTCGCAGACATGCTGACGCGTCTGCGCAACGCGAACTCCGCCTACCACGACACCGTGAGCATGCCGTACTCGAAGCTGAAGGCCCGCATCGCGGAGATCCTGAAGGCCGAGGGCTACATCGCGGACTGGTCCGAGGAGCCGGCCCGGGTCGGCAAGACCCTGACCATGTCGCTGAAGTACGGCTCCAACCGTGAGCGCTCCATCGCTGGTGTCCGCCGCATCTCCAAGCCGGGCCTTCGCGTGTACGCGAAGTCCACCAACCTCCCCAAGGTGTTCGGTGGCCTCGGCATCGCGATCCTCTCCACGTCCTCCGGGCTGCTCACTGACAAGCAGGCCGGCAAGAAGGGCGTGGGCGGGGAAGTCCTCGCGTACGTCTGGTAACCGGTAGCACAGAAGAAGAAAGGAAGAAGACATGTCACGTATTGGACGTCTCCCGATCTCTGTGCCCGCCGGTGTGGAGGTTTCCGTGGACGGTTCCGCAGTGTCGGTCAAGGGCCCCAAGGGCACGCTGACCCACACCGTCGCGGCACCCATCACGGTGGTCGTCGAGGACGGCACCGTGCAGGTGTCCCGTCCCAACGACGAGCGCGAGTCCCGCTCCTTGCACGGTCTCACGCGTTCCCTGATCGCCAACATGATCCAGGGTGTGTCCGAGGGATACACCAAGCAGCTGGAGATCGTGGGCACGGGTTACCGCGTGCAGGCCAAGGGGGCCAACCTGGAGTTCGCTCTGGGCTACAGCCACCCGGTTCCCTTCAACGCGCCGGACGGCATCACGCTGTCCGTCGAGGGGAACAACAAGGTCACCGTTTCCGGTATCGACAAGCAGCAGGTTGGCCAGGTCGCCGCGAAGATCCGCTCCCTGCGTCTGCCCGACCCCTACAAGGGCAAGGGCGTCCGCTACGCGGGCGAGCAGATCCGCCGCAAGGCCGGAAAGGCTGGTAAGTAATCATGGCTCTCGTAATCAAGGGAAAGTCGAAGGCTGCTCAGCGCGCACGGCGTCACCGCCGCGTCCGCAAGCACATCGCCGGAACCGCGCTGCGCCCCCGCCTGGTGGTCACGCGTTCCACCCGCCACATGGTCGCCCAGGTGATCGACGACGACAAGGGCTTCACCCTGGTCTCCGCGTCCACCATGGAGAACGACCTGCGTGCGTCGTCCGACGACAAGACCGCCAAGGCCAAGCGCATCGGTGAGCTGATCGCCGAGCGTGCCAAGGCTGCGGGGATCGAGACCGTCGTGTTCGACCGCGGCGGCAACAAGTACCACGGCCGTGTGGCCGCGGTGGCCGAGGGTGCCCGTGAAGGAGGTCTGGCGCTGTGAGCGAGCAGAAGAACGAGAAGGAAACTCAGGTGAGCGAAGCCACCAACGGTTCCAACGAGACGGCTGAGGCGAACGCCTCGCAGCGTGGTTCCGACGAGAACCGCGGTGGCCGCGGCGGTCGCAACGACCGCGGTGGGCGCAACGAGCGCGGCTCCCGCAACGACCGTGGCGGCCGTGGTGGCCGCGGCGGCCGTGACGAGGAGAAGGACAAGTTCCTCGAGCGTGTCGTGACCATCAACCGCGTCTCCAAGGTCGTGAAGGGTGGTCGTCGCTTCAGCTTCACCGCTCTCGTGGTCGTCGGCGACGGCAACGGCATGGTCGGTGTGGGCTACGGCAAGGCCAAGGAAGTTCCCGCGGCCATCTCCAAGGGTGTCGAGGAGGCCAAGAAGAACTTCTTCCGGGTTCCCCGCGTGGAGGACCGCACCATCCCGCACCGTGTGCAGGGTGAGGCCGCGGCCGGCGTCGTCATGCTGCGCCCGGCCACCCCGGGTACCGGCGTGATCGCCGGTGGTCCGGTGCGTGCGGTCCTGGAGTGCGCGGGCATCCACGACGTGCTCTCCAAGTCCCTCGGTTCCTCCAACCAGATCAACATCGTGCACGCGACCATCCAGGCGCTGCGTGAGCTCGAGGAGCCCGCGTCCGTGGCGGCCCGCCGTGGCCTGCCCATGGACGAGGTCGTCCCGGCGCCGTTGCTGCGTGACATCCAGAAGGCAGGTGCCTGATGAACGGAAAGCGCATCCAGGCCACCGGCGCGACCCTGCGCGTGAAGCAGGTCCGCTCCGTGGTCGGTCAGAAGCAGAACATGCGCGACACGCTGCGTTCGCTGGGTCTCAAGCGCCCCGGCCAGGTCGTGGAGCGCAAGGCCGATGCGGCCACCGTGGGCATGATCAACACGGTGACCCATCTCGTAGAGGTTGAGGAGGCTTGAGCATGGCTGAGAACACCCAGAACAAGCGCCACGCTCTGAAGGTTCACCACCTGCGTCCGGCTCCCGGATCGCACCAGGCCAAGACCCGTCTTGGCCGCGGTGAGGCCTCCAAGGGCAAGACGGCGGGCCGCGGTACCAAGGGCACCAAGGCGCGCTACCAGGTCAAGGCCGGTTTCGCGGGCGGGCAGCTGCCGCTGCACATGCGTCTGCCGAAGCTGCGCGGGTTCAAGAACCCGTTCCGCGTGGAGTACCAGGTCGTGAACCTGGACCGTCTCGCGGAGCTGTTCCCCGAGGGTGGCACCGTCACCGTCGCGGACCTCGTGTCCAAGGGTGCAGTGCGCAAGAACCAGCCGGTGAAGGTGCTGGGCAGCGGGGAGATCTCCGTGGCCCTGAACATCACCGCGGACAAGTTCTCGGCCTCCGCGGCCGAGAAGATTGCCGCGGCTGGCGGTTCCACGCAGAACGCGTGAGAAGTTTCCAGCATTCGGTTGTAGGGTGAATCCCTGAACTGGAAGCGGGCCCCGTGCCGGATCACCGGCACGGGGCCCGCTGTTTTTGCCGGGATGTGCGGACGCGGGCCGGGAGGGTCGCGGCACATCCTTCGCTAGACTTGCCCGGGGTCGGAACCCACCGGGCCACCACGTTTTGGAGGAGGACCAGTGCTCAGTGCTTTCGCGCGGGCGTTCACCACGCCGGAGCTGCGCAACAAGCTGCTGTTCACGCTCGCGATCATCGTGATCTACCGGTTGGGGACCTTCATCCCCGCGCCGGGCGTGGACTACGGCAACGTGCAGCAGTGTCTCGCCATGGGAAACACCACGGGCGGGGCGTACGACCTGGTCAACCTGTTCAGCGGAGGTGCGCTGCTCCAGCTGTCGATCTTCGCCCTGGGCGTGATGCCCTACATCACGGCGAGCATCATCGTGCAGCTGCTGCGCGTGGTGATCCCGCGCTTCCAGGAGCTCCACGACGAGGGCGCGCAGGGGCAGACCAAGCTGACCCAGTACACTCGGTACCTCACGATCGGGCTGGCCGCACTGAACGCCACCACGGTGGTGTCCCTGGCCCGTTCCGGAAGCCTGCTGGGCAACTGCCCCCTGCCGGTGATTCCCGACGACTCCATCATGGTCATCATCATCATGATCATCACCATGACGGCGGGCACCACCGTGATCATGTGGCTGGGCGAGCGCATCACGGACCGCGGCGTGGGCAACGGCATGTCGCTGCTGATCTTCACCTCCATCGCGGCCACCTTCCCCTCGGCTCTCGGCGACATCCTCAAGTCCCGCGGCTGGGGAGTGTTCCTGGGTGTGTGCGCGATCGGCCTCGTGGTGATCACGTGCGTGGTCTTCGTGGAGCAGTCGCAGCGGCGGATCCCCGTGCAGTACGCCAAGCGCATGGTGGGCCGGCGGACGATCGGCGGCACGAGCACCTACATCCCGCTCAAGGTCAACATGGCTGGCGTGATCCCCATCATCTTCGCCTCCTCCATGCTCACGCTGCCCACGATGCTCGCGCAGTTCGCCATGCCGGACGACGGCAGCCCCGCCCCCGGGTGGGTGGACTGGATCAACACGTACCTGGCCGGCGGTGACCACCCGGTCTACATGGTCACGTACTTCCTGCTGATCGTGGCGTTCACGTACTTCTACGTGTCCATCACGTTCAACCCGGAGGAGGTCTCCAACAACATGAAGCGCTACGGAGGCTTCATCCCCGGGATCCGTGCGGGTCGCCCCACGGAGAACTACCTGCGCTACGTGCTCACGCGCATCACGCTTCCCGGCGCGCTGTACCTGGGCATCCTGTCGATGATCCCGCTGATCGCCCTGGTGCTTTTCGACGCCAACCAGAACTTCCCGTTCGGCGGCCCCTCCCTGCTGATCGTGGTGGGCGTGGGCCTGGACACCGTCAAGCAGATCGACGCGCAGCTGCAGCAGCGCCACTACGAGGGGCTCCTGCGCACCTGAGCCGGTCGTTGACAGACCGGGGCCGCGTGTTGGCGGGCCGTTAGACTGGAGTCCACGTTCACGACGACGCAAGGAGAGAACATGACCCGCATGTTGATCATCGGACCGCCCGGTGCAGGCAAGGGCACTCAGGCCGCCCGGATCTGCGATCGGCTGGGCGTTCCCGCCATCTCCACCGGGGACATCTTCCGTGCGAACATCAAGGACCAGACGGAGCTGGGCCGTGAGGCGCAGCGCTACACGGACGCGGGCAACCTGGTGCCGGACTCCGTGACTAACGACATGGTGCGGGACCGGTTGTCCCAGCCGGACACCGCAGAGGGGTTCCTGCTGGACGGCTACCCCCGCAACACGGCACAGGTCGAGGAGCTGGACAGGATCCTCGAGGCCAGCCAGGTGTCCCTCGACGTGGTGCTCCTGCTCACGGCGGACAACGACGAGCTCGTGTCCCGCCTGCTGGGCCGGGCTCAGGAGCAGGGACGCACCGACGACACCGAGGACGTCATCCGGCACCGGCTGGACGTCTACGACGAGCAGACCGCTCCTGTGGTGGGCGTCTACGAGGACCGCGGCATCGTGGTCCGCGTGGACGGCCTGGGCAGCATCGACGAGGTCACCGAGCGCATCATGGCGGCGCTGCCCCGCTGACCCTGCGGAGCGGCGTCGTGCACCGCGCGGGTGTCGCGGCGCGGTCCATGACAACAGATTCACCATTTCCGGGCCCCCGAGGCGGTGCGCGAGCACCGGATCGGGGGCCCGTCCGCCCACCGCACCGGGACACCGGGGCCGGTGCCATCGACAACACACGGGAGGAGCCGAGCACCGTGTTCGGACGCCGCAGGATCCAGTTGAAGTCCGACGCCGAGCTGGCGGCCATGTCACGCGCGGGCGTGGTGACGTCCCTCGCGCTCGACGCCGCCGTGGCGGCCGCCGTGCCCGGGGCCACCACCGCTGACCTGGACACGGCCTTCCGCGCCGTCCTGGACGAGCACGGGGCGAGCTCCAACTTCCTGGGCTACCACGGGTATCCCGCCACGGTGTGCACGTCCGTGAACGACGAGGTGGTTCACGGGATACCGGGGGAGCGGGTGCTGCGGGACGGGGACATCGTCTCGATCGACGGCGGCGCCGTGGTCGCGGGCTGGCACGGTGACTCCGCGCGCACGGTCCTGGTGGGCACCACGCACGATCCGGCGGACCAGCAGCTCTCCGACGTCACCCGGGCCGCCATGTGGCGGGGCATCGCCGCGATGGCCACGGGCACGCACGTGGGGGACATCGGCCTTGCCGTGGAGAACCACGTGCGGGCCACGGTGGGGGCCCGGCTGGGCATCCTCGAGGACTACGTGGGCCACGGCATCGGCACGGAGATGCACATGGCACCGGACGTCCCCAACTTCGCGATCAAACACCGGGGGCCACGCCTGACCACCGGGATGGCACTGGCGATCGAGCCGATGCTGGTGCGCGGGGACATCGAGACCCGCGTGCTGGACGACGACTGGACGGTGGTGACCGTGGACGGTTCCCGAGCGAGCCAGTGGGAGCACAGCGTGTGCCTGCACAGCCAGGGGCTCTGGGTGCTGACCGCAGAGGACGGCGGAGCAGCGGAGCTCGCACCCCTGGGAGTCCAGCCGGTGCCCATCCCCGGCACCTGAGACCGGCAACCACCACGACCCTGGGACACTCGCAGGGAGAGGACAGCAATGACCACGCAACCCGTTGAGATCACCCCGCGGCCGGAAGCCGGCCAGCTCGTGTTCAAGCCCGCCCGTCGCGGCAAGCCCCCGCTGCACATCGCGGACTTCGACATGGCCGGGCGCAAGGCGTTCCTGCAGGACGCTGGCTACCCCGCCTTCCGGGCCTCCCAGCTGTCCAAGCACTACTTCGAGAGGTTCGAGGCGGACCCCGAAGCCATGACGGACCTGCCGGCGGACCAGCGCGAGGATCTGGTGGCCAAGGCCATGCCCCCGCTGCTGCGGACCGTGCGGCAGCTGCGCGCGGACGAGGGCATGACGGTCAAGTCCGTCCACCGCCTGTTCGACAACGCCATGGTCGAGTCCGTGCTGATGCGCTACGACAAGCGGGTCACCATGTGCATCTCCTCCCAGGCGGGCTGCGGCATGAACTGTCCGTTCTGCGCCACGGGCCAGTCCGGCCTCACCCGCAACCTCTCCGCCGCGGAGATCGTGGACCAAGTGGTCCAGGGCGTCCGGGCGCTGCGGGACGGCGCCGTGGGGGACCCCGAGGAGGCGCCCCAGCGGGTCTCGAACATCGTGTTCATGGGCATGGGGGAGGCCCTCGCGAACTACAAGGCCACCATGGGGGCGGTGCACCGCATCATCGACCCCTCGCCGGACGGGCTGGGCATCTCGGCACGCGGTCTCACCATGTCCACGGTGGGGCTGGTTCCCGGGATCCGGAAGTTCACGCTCGAGAAGCTGCCCATCACGCTCGCGCTGTCCCTCCACGCCCCGGACGACGAGCTGCGTGACGAGCTCATCCCGATCAACACCCGCTGGAAGGTGGACGAGGCCCTCGACTCCGCCCGGGACTACTACGACGCCACGGGCCGGCGCGTGTCGATCGAGTACGCCCTGATCCGCGACATCAACGACCAGGGCTGGCGCGCCGATCTGCTGGGGGAGAAGCTCAACAAGCGCGGAGGCGGCTGGGTGCACGTGAACCCCATTCCGCTCAATCCCACGCCGGGCTCCAAGTGGACCGCGTCCCGTCCGGGCGTGGAACAGAACTTCGTGGAACGCCTGCGTGCCCACGGCATCCCCACCACGGTGCGGGACACCCGCGGCTCGGACATCGACGGCGCGTGCGGGCAGCTGGCCACGGACGTCTGACGGCGACGGCACCGTCCCGCCGTCGCTTGCGCAAACGAGCAGAACCGCGTAGTGTCGTCGGTTGGTTGTTTGTGCTCGCAGATCGAGTCATGCCCGGAATCCACCCCCTCGTTGCCACGTGCGGCGCGGGGTTGTTCGTCTGGGGAGCTGGAAGCGGGCACCGCCGTCCGGATAGACACCCGGACCCCTCGAGAAGTTAGCGGAGGATATGGCCAAGAAAGACGGAGTCATCGAGATCGAAGGCACTGTGGTCGAGGCACTGCCCAATGCGTCGTTCCGTGTGGAGCTGACCAACGGGCACAAGGTGCTCGCCCACATCTCTGGCAAGATGCGCCAGCACTACATCCGGATCCTCCCCGAGGACCGCGTGGTGGTGGAGCTCAGCCCCTACGACCTCTCCCGAGGCCGGATCGTCTACCGCTACAAGTAGCATCCAGGCCCCGTGCTGGCGCAGACAGCGTCTGCACGGCAGGGGTCGGAGTGCACACGCCATTACTAGTACGCGAAGGAATGCGATGAAGGTCCAACCGAGCGTCAAGCAGATCTGCGACAAGTGCAAGGTGATCCGCCGCAACGGGCGGGTCATGGTGATCTGCGAGAACCCCCGGCACAAGCAGCGCCAGGGCTGACGGGAACGCTCCCGCCCACGCAAGTGGATTGACAAGAACGGACACCGCAGCCGCCGCCCCAGGGCGCGGCAACCCCCGGCACGGAGGCCGGAGACTGATCGGAGCACGATCGGGACGCGGTGTTCAAGACCTCCGGAACATCAAGGAGAACCGCCACTATGGCTCGTCTCGCAGGCGTCGATCTTCCCCGTGAAAAGCGGCTGGAAGTTGCGCTGACCTACATCTACGGCGTGGGCCGCACCCGCGCACTCGAAACCCTGGAAGCCACGGGCATCTCCGGGGACGTGCGCGTCAAGGATCTCACCGATCCGCAGCTCGTGGAGCTGCGTGACTACATCGAAGGCAACTACAAGGTCGAAGGCGATCTTCGCCGTGAGGTGGCCGCCGACATCCGCCGCAAGGTCGAGATCGGCAGCTACCAGGGCCTGCGTCACCGTCGGGGTCTGCCCGTCCACGGCCAGCGCACCAAGACCAACGCACGCACCCGCAAGGGTCCCAAGCGCACGGTCGCCGGTAAGAAGAAGTAATCGCGGCCGCCGCCCAGTGGGCGGCTGACCGACGTCGAAGATCTTTGTAGGAGAATCCATGGCCCAGAAAACTCGCGCGACGGCCGCTCGCAAGCCGCGTCGCAAGGTGAACAAGAATGTGACCCAAGGTCAGGCTCACATCAAGTCCACGTTCAACAACACCATCGTGTCCATCACCGACCCCTCGGGTGCGGTCCTGTCGTGGGCCTCTGCCGGCGGCATGGGCTTCAAGGGCTCGCGCAAGTCCACTCCGTTCGCCGCGCAGCAGGCCGCCGAGGCCGCAGCCAAGGGCGCCCAGGAGCACGGCATGCGCAAGGTGGATGTGTTCGTCAAGGGACCGGGCTCGGGGCGCGAGACCGCGATCCGCGCTCTGCAGGCCACCGGGCTGGAGGTCGGCTCCATCCAGGACGTGACCCCGTCCGCGCACAACGGCTGCCGTCCCCCCAAGCGCCGCCGCGTCTGACTCGTGTCGCGTGGTCACCGGGCTCCCAGGAGCCCGGTGACCACGCATCGACGCGGTGACCTCGCCTGCTCACCGCGGCATCCACCCATTTTGTTTTCCACCACCTGCGTGCGTCATATGGCGGAGGCACGCTGAAAGGAAACATCAGTGCTCATCGCACAGCGCCCCACCCTCACGGAAGAGGCTGTGGCCGAGAACCGCTCCCGGTTCGTGATCGAACCCCTCGAGCCGGGTTTCGGGTACACCCTCGGCAACTCCCTGCGCCGCACGCTCCTGTCCTCCATCCCCGGGGCCTCCGTGACCAGCATCCGCATCGACGGCGTGCTGCACGAGTTCTCCACCGTGGAGGGCGTCAAGGAGGACGTCACCGAGCTCATCCTGAACATCAAGAAGCTCTCGCTGTCCTCCGAGGAGGACGAGCCCGTCACCGCGTGGCTCCGCAAGCAGGGCCCGGGTGAGGTCACCGCGGCTGACATCTCGGCTCCGGCCGGTGTCGAGGTGCACAACCCCGAGCTGCACATCGCGACCCTGAACTCGAAGGGCCAGCTCGAGATCGAGCTGACCATCGAGCGCGGCCGCGGCTACGTCTCGGCGTCCCAGAACAAGTCCGGTGACGCGGAGGTCGGTCGGATCCCCGTGGATTCGATCTACTCTCCCGTGCTCAAGGTGACCTTCCGCGTGGAGGCCACCCGTGTGGAGCAGCGCACCGACTTCGACAAGCTCATCCTCGACGTGGAGACCAAGGAGGCCATCTCCCCGCGCGACGCGGTGGCTTCGGCCGGCACCACGCTGGTGGAGCTGTTCGGGCTGGCCCGCGAGCTGAACTCCGCGGCGGAAGGCATCGAGATCGGTCCTTCGCCCACGGACGCGGCCGCTGCCGCTGACATGGCGCTGCCCATCGAGGACCTCGAGCTGTCGGTCCGGTCCTACAACTGCCTCAAGCGCGAGGGCATCCACAGCGTGGGTGAGCTCGTGGGCCGTTCCGAGGCCGATCTGATGGACATCCGCAACTTCGGTGCCAAGTCCATCGACGAGGTCAAGGACAAGCTCGGCGAGCTCGGTCTGGCCCTGAAGGACTCCCCTCCGGGCTACGACCTCGCCGCCCACGCGGCGTCGCTCGAGGACGAGGACGACAATAACAACCCGTTCGACGTCGATCTCGACTGACGCCCACACCACTTTCCGTGCCCCGCGGGCGATGAGTTGCCCGCGCGGGACCGATCACCAGGAGATCTACTATGCCTACCCCTACCAAGGGACCCCGTCTCGGCGCCGGGCCGACCCACGAGCGCATGATCCTCTCGAACATGTCCCAGCAGCTGTTCGAGCACAAGCGGATCACCACCACCGTGACCAAGGCCAAGCGCCTGCGTCCGGTGGCGGAGCGGCTCATCACCTTCGCCAAGCGCGGTGACCTGGCCTCCCGCCGTCGGGTCATGCGTCAGCTGACCGACAAGTCCGTGGTCCACGAGCTGTTCACCAGCATCGCGCCGGCCATGGGGGGTCGCGACGGCGGCTACACCCGCATCACCAAGATCGGCAACCGCAAGGGCGACAACGCCCCCATGGCCGTCATCGAGCTCGTGATGGAGCCCGTGGCCTCCAAGGCGACCGTGTCCGAGGCCGAGCGCGCCACGGCCAAGGCCGCCCCGGCTCCCGCCGCTCCCGTGGACACCCCCGCCGGTTCCACCACCGCGGACGTCCAGGAGAAGGAGATCCCGGCCGACGAGCAGGCTCCCGCCGTGGGCTCGGAGGAGGCCGCTGAGGTCGCCGCCGAGAACTCGGACGCCGAGTTCCCGGGTTCGCACGCTCCGCTCGAGTCCGGTGAGGCCCCCGAGGGCTTCTCGGTCAAGGGCAACCGCAACTCCATGAAGTACCACGTGCCCGGTTCGCGCTGGTACTCCGGCACCACTGCGGAGATCTGGTTCGACTCCCCGGCCAACGCCGAGGCCGCCGGCTTCCAGCCCGCGGGCGGCGCCGCCGCGCAGAAGATCTCCGAGTAGTCTCGAAGAACTCCGTCCGGTCGGACACGACCACGCCGCCGCAGGTTGCCTGCGGCGGCGTTGTCGTGTCCGGGGCGAGAAAGGCAGGAACGTGGGGCAGGAGCAGATCAGACTGCGGATCGACCTGGCGTACGACGGCGCGCCGTTCAGGGGGTGGGCGCGGCAGCCGGGTCTGCCAAGCGTGCAGGCGGCCCTGGAGGACGCGCTCTCCCTGATCTTCCGTGAGCCGTGCTCCACCGTGGTGGCCGGACGCACCGACACGGGGGTGCACGCTCGGCACCAGACCGTGCATGTGGATGTGCCCCGGCAGCGCTGGGAGCAGCAGAGCAGGCGGCGTGACGTGGCACGCGGCGTCGTGCCCGGCACCGTGACCACGCAGCGTTGCGCTGGGGGCACGGAGGCAGGCATGCCCGTGCCGGAGCTGACGCGGCGTCTGAACGGGGCGCTGAACAGGGTGCTCGGCAAGGACCGGGCCGCTGCGGGATGGGCGCCCGCCGTGGGTGCCGTGGTGGTCAGGGACGTCTCCGTGGCCGAGGTGGGCTTCGACGCACGCTTCTCCGCGCTGTCCCGCGGCTATCTCTACCGCGTGGCCGACGCCGTGACGGGCCGCGACCCGCTGGCGCGCACGTACTCCTGGTGGGTGGACGAGAGGCTCGACGTGGCCGCCATGGACCGGGCGGTGCGAGACCTCCTGGGTCTGCACGACTTCCTGAGCTTCTGCAAGCCTCGCGAGGGTGCGACCACGGTGCGCGAGCTGCAGCGGGCGTCCGTCACGCGCGGGGCGGACGGCATGATCACGGCGGCGCTCACCGCCGATGCCTTCTGCCACCACATGGTGCGCTCGATCGTGGGCGCGGTGGTGCGCGTGGGGCAGGGGCGGCACGACGCCGCGTGGCCCGCTCAGCGGCTCGAGGCACGGGTCCGGGACGCCGCCGTGGCGATGGCCCCGGCCCACGGCCTGGTCCTGGACGCGGTGCACTATCCCGACGCGCAGGAACTCGCCGAGCGTGCGCGCGTGACCCGAGCCCGGCGAGACGACGACTGACGGCCGGGGAGCGCACGGGTGCTCCCCGGGGCAGTCCTGGCCGTGAGTGGCGGGCGGAGCGGGGATCCGGTATCATCGAACGCTGTTGTGCGTGTTCTGCCCCGGTTCACGTGTACCCGCAGCGGTCGCTCATGTTGCAGAGCGCAGGGCCGTGCGGTGCACCGGGTTGCGGACGCACGGATGCCGCCCGGATCTCACCCGGGCCCCGAAGCACAGCAGAACCGATCGACACGAGTAATCGTGTCTTCACCAGACAAACGAAGGCAGATCAACGTGCGTACGTACACTCCGAAGCCCGGTGACGTCCAGCGTCAGTGGCACGTCATCGACGCCACCGACGTCGTCCTGGGTCGTCTTGCCAGCCAGACCGCAACACTGCTGCGCGGGAAGCACAAGCCGACCTTCGCTCCCCACGTGGACACCGGCGATTTCGTCATCATCATCAACGCGGAGAAGGTGGCCCTCACCGGCTCCAAGCTCCAGAAGAAGCGCGCCTACCGCCACTCCGGCTACCCGGGCGGACTCAAGTCCACCAGCTACGCCGAGCTGCTCGAGAAGAACCCCACGCGCGCCGTGGAGAAGGCCGTCAAGGGGATGCTGCCCAAGAACAAGCTGGCAGCCCAGCAGCTGTCCAAGCTCAAGGTCTACGCCGGTGCCGAGCACCCGCACCAGGCGCAGCAGCCCAAGCCCTACGAATTCACGCAGGTCGCCCAGTAATTCGGGCCAACGAAGAACACATAAGGAGAATCGTGGCTCAGAACACTGAAGAGCAGATCACCGAGGACGTGGAGCTGACCAGCTACACCTCCGAGTCCACCGAGTCCGTGGCCGGTGGCGCCGCCATGTCGGAGCGCCCCGCCCTGACCGTTCCCGGCCAGGCCGTGGGCCGCCGCAAGCAGGCCGTTGCCCGCGTGCGCCTCATCCCCGGCTCCGGCAAGTGGACCGTCAACGGCCGCAGCCTGGAGGAGTACTTCCCCAACAAGCTGCACCAGCAGGAGGTGAACGATCCGTTCACCCTCCTCGAGCTGCAGGGCGGCTACGACGTCATCGCCCGCATCTCCGGCGGCGGCCCCTCCGGCCAGGCCGGTGCACTGCGCCTGGGCGTGGCTCGCGCGCTCAACGAGATCGACGCCGAGCACAACCGTCCCGCCCTCAAGAAGGCAGGCTTCCTGACCCGTGACGCCCGCGTCATCGAGCGCAAGAAGGCCGGCCTCAAGAAGGCGCGCAAGGCTCCGCAGTACTCCAAGCGCTAAACGACGCCACCCAGGCCTCGGCCGGGTTTCGTCTCGCAGGGTCCCGTTCCTCGGTTTCGGCCGAGGCCCGGGGCCCTGCGTCGTTTGGCGCTTGGCTCCCCTCGCGCTGTGCGAGGCCGTCCAGGCCTCGGCCGGGTTTCGTCTTGCAGGGTCCCGTTCTTCGGTTTTGGCCGAGGCCTGGGGCCCTGCGTCGTTTGGCGCTTGGCTCCCCTCGCGCTGTGCGAGGCCGTCCAGGCCTCGGCCGGGTTTCGTCTCGCGGGGTCCCGTTCCTCGGTTTCGGCCGAGGCCCGGGGCCCTGCGTTTTTGCGTCCTGGGCTGCGTGGC
>NZ_JASDCY010000091.1:0-6051 GCF_030407675.1 Kocuria sp. APC 4018
CCCGCACCCCGCAAGACGCTCACCTGGCAGCAGCTGCGCGAGGCCCTGCCCGGCGCCGTGCGCAAGCTCGACCCCCGCACCCAGTGGCACAACCCCGTGATGTTCATCGTGTGGGTGGGAGCCGTGGTCACCACGGTGTTCGCCGTGGCGGAGCTGCTCGCCGGCGGCGCGCAGGACTCCGGCGGCACCGCGGTGCCCGGCGCGTTCACGTGGGCGATCGCCGTGTGGCTGTGGCTCACCGTGGTCTTCGCGAACCTCGCGGAGTCCATCGCGGAGGGCCGCGGCAAGGCCCAGGCGGAGTCCCTGCGCCAGACGCGCACCAGCACCACCGCGCACCGCGTGCGGGACTACGACGACGCCGCGGACCCGGGTGCCCAGCGCGCGGTCACCGAGGAGGCGTCCTCGGCGGACCTCACCCTGGGTGACGTGGTGGTGGTCTCCGCGGGCGAGCTGATCCCCGGGGACGGGGACATCGTGTGGGGCATCGCGAGCGTGGACGAGTCCGCGATCACCGGCGAGTCCGCCCCCGTGGTGCGCGAGTCCGGCGGCGACCGCTCCGCGGTGACCGGTGGCACGCGCGTGCTCTCGGACCGGATCGTCGTGCGGATCACCTCCAAGCCCGGTGAGACGTTCGTGGACCGGATGATCTCCCTGGTGGAGGGCGCCGCCCGCCAGCGCACCCCCAACGAGATCGCCCTGAACATCCTGCTGGCGTCCCTGTCCATCGTGTTCGTGGTGGTCACGCTGAGCCTGAACCCGATTGCCTCCTACCCCGCGAGCCCCGCGAGCGTGACCGTGCTGATCGCGCTGCTCGTGTGCCTGATCCCCACGACCATCGGCGCGCTGCTCTCCGCGATCGGCATCGCGGGCATGGACCGGCTGGTGCAGCGCAACGTGCTGGCCATGTCAGGGCGCGCCGTGGAGGCCGCCGGGGACGTGACCACCCTGCTGCTCGACAAGACCGGCACCATCACGTACGGCAACCGCCGCGCCACCGCGTTCGTCCCGCTCACCGGGGTGGCCGAGGAGGAGCTCGTGCACGCCGCGGCGCTCTCGTCCCTGGCGGACCCCACGCCCGAGGGCTCCTCGATCGTGGACCTGGCCCGCGAGCGCGGGGCGAGCCTCGAGCAGGAGGCCGCGGGCGACGTCGTCCCCTTCACCGCGCAGACGCGGATGTCCGGGCTGGACCTGCCGGACGGCTCGCAGATCCGCAAGGGCGCGGGCTCCGCGATCGTCGCGTGGCTCTCGGAGGACGGCGCGCAGCCGGACGACGCCGCCCGCGGTGAGCTCCAGGAGCGCGTCACCAAGATCTCCCGCTCGGGCGGCACCCCGCTGGTGGTCGCGCACAAGCGGGCCGACGGCGCGGCGCGCGTGCTCGGCGTGGTGCACCTCAAGGACGTGGTCAAGGAGGGGCTCACCGAGCGCTTCGCGCAGCTGCGCGCCATGGGCATCCGCACCGTGATGGTCACGGGTGACAACCCCCTGACCGCCGCGGCGATCGCGGAGGAGGCCGGCGTGGACGACTACCTCGCGGAGGCCACCCCGGAGCAGAAGCTCGCGTACATCCGCACGGAGCAGGAGGGCGGGAACCTCGTGGCCATGACCGGGGACGGCACCAACGACGCCCCCGCGCTGGCCCAGGCGGACGTGGGCGTGGCCATGAACACCGGCACCTCCGCGGCCAAGGAGGCCGGGAACATGGTGGACCTGGACTCGGACCCCACCAAGCTCATCGACATCGTGGCCATCGGCAAGCAGCTGCTCATCACCCGCGGGGCGCTCACCACGTTCTCGATCGCCAACGACATCGCCAAGTACTTCGCGATCATCCCCGCGATCTTCATCGGGGTGTTCCCGGGGCTCGCGGTGCTCAACGTGATGGGCCTGCACTCGCCGGCCTCCGCGGTGCTCTCCGCCGTGATCTTCAACGCGATCGTGATCGTGTTCCTGGTCCCGCTGGCCCTGCGCGGCGTGAAGTACCGGCCCATGAACGCGTCCAAGACCCTGGGGCGCAACCTCGCGGTCTACGGGCTGGGCGGGATCATCATGCCCTTCCTGGGGATCTGGCTGATCGACCTGGTGGTCCGGTTGATCCCGGGCTTCTGAGCCGGCCCCCACCCCGCACCACAGAGATTTCGAGTCGTCGAGAAAGAAGCGATCGTCATGAGCATTGCCGCACACTCCTCCGGGCGCACCATGTCGGTGGCCGTCCGCACCCTGATCGTGCTCACCCTGCTGCTGGGCGTGGGCTACACCGCGGTGGTCACCGGGCTCGGGTACCTCGCGTTCCCCGAGCAGAGCCACGGGTCCATGATGACGGACGGCAACGGTGAGGTCCGGGGGTCCTCGCTGATCGGTCAGTCCTTCACGGACGCGGACGGCAACCCCCTGCCGCAGTACTTCCAGCCCCGGCCCTCGGCCGCCGGGGACGCGGGGTACGACGCGTCGTCGTCCTCCGGCACCAACTGGGGTCCAGAGAACGAGAACCTGGTGGAGGCCATCACCCAGCGCAAGCAGGCGATCGCGGAGCTCAACGGGGTGCCCGAGTCCGACGTCCCCGCGGACGCCCTGACCGCCTCCTCCTCCGGTCTGGACCCCCACATCAGCGCGCGCTACGCGGACATCCAGGTGGAGCGCGTGGCCCGGGAGCGGGGTCTTCCGGTAGAACAGGTGCGGGAGCTCGTGAGCCAGCACACCAAGAAGCCCGATCTGGGCTACGTGGGTGACCGCGTGGTGAACGTGGCCGAGCTCAACCTGGCACTGGACGAGACGAGGCACTGACATGACCGCACCGGGGCGGCTGAGGGTGCTGCTCGGCGCCGCTCCCGGCGTGGGCAAGACCTACCGGATGCTCGCGGAGGGCAAGGCGCTGCTGGCCGAGGGCAGGGACGTGGTGATCGGCGTCGTGGAGACCCACGGCCGCGCGGCCACCGCCGCCATGACCGAGGGTCTGCCCCAGGTCCCCCGGCTGCGCACCCGCTACCGGGACGTGGAGCTGGAGGAGATGGACGTGGCCGCCGTGCTGGAGCGCGCTCCGGACATCACCCTGGTGGACGAGCTCGCCCACACCAACGCCCCCGGCTCCGCGCACGAGAAGCGCTGGGAGGACGTCCAACAGCTGCTCGCCGCGGGGATCGACGTGATCTCCACGGTGAACATCCAGCACATCGAGTCCCTCAACGACGTGGTGGAGCGGATCACCGGCGCACCCCAGCGCGAGACCGTGCCGGACCGGTTCCTGCGCGGCGCGCACCAGATCGAGGTGGTGGACCTCGCACCCCAGGTGCTGCGGGACCGGCTCGCAGAGGGGCTCGTGTACCCCGCCGAGCGCGTGGACGCGGCGCTGTCCCACTACTTCCGCCTGGGCAACCTCACCGCGCTGCGGGAGCTCGCGCTGCTGTGGCTCGCGGACGAGGTGGACCAGGCGCTCATGCACTACCGCCGCGAGCACGACATCGACGGCACGTGGGAGGCCCGCGAGCGCGTCGTCGTGGCCCTGACGGGCGGGCCCGAGGGCGAGACCCTGCTGCGCCGCGGCGCTCGGGTGGCGGCCCGCTCGGCGGGCGGTGACCTGCTGGCCGTGCACGTGATCGCGCAGGACGGCGTGCGCGCCGACAACCCCGCGGCACTCGCGCAGCAGCGGGCGCTCGTGGAGAAGCTCGGCGGGACCTTCCACCAGGTGGTGGGGGATGACATCCCCGCGGCCCTCGTGGAGTTCGCCCGCTCGGTCAACGCCACGCAGCTGGTGCTGGGCACCAGCCGCCGCAGCCGGCTCGCCGCCGCCTTCACGGGTCCGGGCATCGGGGCCACGGTCACCAAGGAGTCCGGGGAGATCGACGTGCACATGGTCGCCCACGCGCAGGCGGGCGGGCAGTTCACGCTCCCCCCGCTGGGCGGTGCGCTCTCCGCACGACGCCGCGTGCTCGGCTTCCTGGTGGCGCTGCTGGGCGGTCCGGCGCTCACCGTGGCGCTGGCCGGGGCGCGCTCCCCGGACGCCATCACGAGCGACGTGCTCGCGTACCAGCTGCTCGTGGTGGTCGTGGCGCTCGTGGGCGGGATCTGGCCCGCCCTGTTCGCGGCGGTGCTCTCCGGGCTCACCCTGGACTACTTCTTCATCGACCCCGTCCACACCATCACCATCGCGGACCCCCTGCACCTGCTCGCGCTAATCCTCTACACGGTGATCGCCGCGCTCGTGAGCTTCGTGGTGGACCGCGCGGCCCGCTACACCCGCACCGCCCGCCGGGCCGCCGCGGAGTCCGAACTGATCCAGAGCATCGCGGGCAGCGTGCTGCGCGGCGAGGACGCCGTGCAGGCGCTCGTGGACCGCGCGCACGAGGTGTTCCGCGTTCCGGGGGTGCGCATCATGGCGGGAGACACGGTGGTCGCGAGCGCGGGGGACGTGGAGCCCGGGGACGAGCCCACCGTCATGCCCCTGGACGGCGGGGGTGCCCTGGAGCTGCACGGCGGGCACCTGGCCTCGTCCGAGCGGCGGCTGCTGAGCGTCGTCGCCGTGCAGATGAGCGCGGCCCTGGAGCGGCAGCGGCTGCAGGCGGCGGCCGAGGAGATCGGGCCGATCGCGGCGTCGGACCGGGTGCGCGGTGCGCTGCTGTCCGCGCTGAGCCACGACCTGCGGCGCCCGCTGGCGTCCGCCACGGCGGCGGTGGGCGGGCTGCGCGCGGCCGGGGACTCGCTCACACCGGAGGACCGGCAGGAGCTCATGGACACCGCGGACGAGAGCCTCACCGCGCTGGCCACCCTGGTCAACGACCTGCTGGACGTGAGCCGCGTGCAGGCGGGCGTGCTGTCCCTGGGCACCACGTCCACGGACCCGGCGGACTCGGTGGCCTCCGCGCTGGACGAGCTGCAGCTGGGGCCCTCCGAGGTGCGCCTGGACCTGGCCCACCACGGCGCCACGGTGCTCGCGGACCCGGTGCTGCTGCAGCGCGCGCTGGTGAACCTGCTGGCCAACGCCGAGCGGCACACGCCCGAGGGCGTTCCGGTCTCGGTCACCACCAGCACGTTCGCGGACCGGCTGGAGATCCGCGTGATCGACCACGGCCCGGGGATCGCCCCCGAGCGCCACGACGAGATGTTCGTGCCCTTCCAGCGCCTCGGGGACACGGACAACACCACCGGGCTGGGGCTCGGACTGGCGCTATCGCGTGGTTTCGTGGAGGCCATGCAGGGCACGCTCACCCCGGAGGACACCCCGGGCGGCGGGCTGACCATGGTGGTCTCACTGCCGCTGGAGACACTCGGGACGACGACGCCGCCCGCGGCCTCCGCGCCCGAGGCGCCGTTCGCGCGCGGGGCGGGGACAGCGGCGTCGTCCGCCGGGACCGACGAACGGGAAGGGGGTGCACGGTGAAAATCCTCATCGCGGATGACGACCCGCAGATCCTGCGGGCGCTGCGGATCATCCTGGGCGCGAAGGGCTACCGGGTGATCACGGCCGCGAACGGTGCGGAGGCCGTGAGCGCGGCGGTGGACGAGCAGCCGGACATGTTCCTGCTGGACCTGGGGATGCCGCAGCTGGACGGGATCGAGGTGATCCAGGGGATCCGGGGCTGGTCCCAGGCGCCCATCCTGGTGGTCTCCGGGCGCACGGGCGCGGCGGACAAGGTGCAGGCGCTGGACACCGGGGCGGACGACTACATCACCAAGCCGTTCGCGATCGACGAGCTGCTGGCCCGCATCCGGGCGCTGACCCGGCGGATCCCGCAGGAGAAGACCGTGGCGGTCGTGCGGCTCGGGGACGTGACGGTGGATTTGGCCACCCACAGCGTGACCCGGGCGGTAGCGGGCGGGGTCAAGCAGATCCGGCTCACGCCCACGGAGTGGCAGGTCATGGAGGTGCTGCTGCGCAACGCGGGCAAGCTGGTGACCCGGCAGACGCTGCTCACCCACGTGTGGGGCACCGAGCACGTGCAGGACAGCGGGTACCTGCGGCTCTACATCTCGCAGCTGCGCAAGAAGCTGGAGGCGGACCCGGCCAACCCCCGGCACATCCTCACGGAGCAGGGCATGGGGTACCGGCTGGTGGGCGCG
>NZ_JASDCY010000092.1:0-5852 GCF_030407675.1 Kocuria sp. APC 4018
TGCGAGTGGCACGAAATGTCTTGACGTGAGACTGCGTCTCAGGGCACACTGACACTCAAACACTGTGGTGCACACCACCCCTCGACCTGACACAGGAGCCCCGCGTGAGCGAACAGTCCTTCCCGTCCACCGTGACCATCGCCGTGACCACCCCGGTGCTGCCGGGACGTGAGAAGCCCATCGCCCTGGTCAGCCTGGACTCCACGGACCCCAACGGTCTCGTGATCTGGGGCTCCCAGGCCATGCGCGATCTGCAGCGGGAGCTCTCCGCGATCGACACCACGCAGGTGGAGGCCGTGGTCGTCACGGGCAACCAGAAGTCCTTCGGGGCCGGTGCCAACCTCAAGGAGATCCGTGCGGCGCAGCTGAGCGGCACCTCGGACGAGTACGTCGGCTCCGGCCACGACGCCTTCGGGGTGCTCGCGGAGATGGACGTGCCCACGTTCTCCCTCATCACGGGAGTGGCCCTGGGTGGCGGCTTGGAGCTCGCGCTGCACACCGACTACCGTCTCTCCACCTCCGGCAAGGCCCCCATGGGTCTGCCGGAGTGCCACCTGGGCTTCTTCCCGGGCTGGGGCGGTGTCCACCTCCTGCCCCACCTCGTGGGAGCGGAGGCCGCGCTGAACATCATCGTGACCGACTCCATGCGCGGCAAGAACCTCAACCCGGCCAAGGCCGCGGAGATCGGGCTCGTGGACGCCGTGCTCGAGGGCGCTCCCGGCTCGGAGCAGTGGGACACGTCCTGGCAGAACTGGGTGGTCGAGGTCCTCGAGGGCAAGCACGAGCCCCGCCGCACCACGGAGGACGCCCAGACCTGGGACGCCGCGGTGCAGAAGGCGGCCGCCAAGGCGGAGCAGGCCTGGCACGGCGCCGCTCCCGGCCCCGTGGCCGCCATCGAGCTCGTGGGCCGCGCCCGCACCGACTCCCGCCTGGAGAACGCGGAGGCCGCGGTCGAGGCGTTCAAGACCATCGTGCAGTCGGAGCCCGCGCGTGCCTCTCTCTACGCGTTCGAGCTCGTGAGCGCCCGCAGCAAGCAGGCCGCCAACGTCCCGGACGCTCCCGTGCGGGAGATCAAGAAGGCAGCCGTGATCGGCGCGGGTCTCATGGCGGGTCAGCTGGCGTCCCTCATCGCGCAGGGTGCCCGCATTCCGGTGGTCATGACGGACCTGGACGACGAGCGGCTGGCCGCCGGTGTGCAGCGCACCCGGGACCGGTTCACGGCCCAGGCCAAGAAGGGTCGCATGACGGAGGAGCAGGCCGAGCAGCTCGGCGCGCTCATCACGGGCGCCCGGAGCCCGGAGGACCTCGCGGACGCGGACTTCGTCATCGAGGCGGTCTTCGAGGAGTTGGACGTCAAGCGCCAGGTCTTCGCGCAGTGGGAGCCCGTCATCAAGGAGGACGCGATCCTCGCCACGAACACCTCTTCGCTGTCCATCACGGCCATGGGCCGGGACCTCCAGCACCCCGAGCGGCTCGTGGGCTTCCACGTGTTCAATCCGGTGGAGGTCACCCCGCTGCTCGAGATCGTTGCCGGCGAGAAGACTGACGACTCCACCCTGGCCACCGCGTTCGACCTCGCCGCAAAGCTGCGACGGATCGCGGTGCGGGTGGAGGACGCCCCGAGCTTCGTGGTCAACCGCGTGCTCACCCGCATGTTCGACGAGATCGGCCGCGCCATGGATGCCGGGGGAGACCCGCAGGCCGTGGACCACGCCCTGGATCCCATGGGTCTGCCCATGACCCCGCTGCAGCTGCTGGACTTCGTGGGTCCCGCGGTGCTGGTGCACATCACCCACACCATGAACGACGCCTACCCGGACCGGTTCACCCTCTCCCCGTGGCTCGACGCCGTGGCGGAGGCCGGCCTCAAGAACACCCTGCCGGCGCGCGGCGAGACGTCCGAGACCTACCTCTCCGAGGGTGCGCACGAGGCCCTCGAACGCACCCGCCGGGACAGCGGCGTCGCCGCACAGTCCGGTGACGGCGCGGACGGCGAGCTGCTCACGCGCGCGCAGGATGCCCTCGCGGACGAGATCGGCCACATGTTGGACGAGGGCGTTGTCGCCACCGCCCGGGACATCGACCTGTGCATGATCCTGGGCGCCAACTACCCGTTCCACCTGGGTGGCATCACCCCGTACCTGGACCGCTGCGGCGCCGCCGAGCGCGTCCGGGGCGCCCGGTTCGACGCCGCCCAGCAGTAGCACTTTCCAGAAGGACTGAGGAGTCACCATGAGCAAGGACAGCACGGAGACCACTGGCATCACCATCAGCCACCCGGAGGACTTCCCCACGGGCACGCTGGAGCCGCACTACGACCTCAACGAGCCCCTGGCCACGGACGAGGCCGGGATCTTCGAGGACATCACGGAGGAGGACCGCGCGCACCAGCTGCGGGCCAGGACCTTCGTGCAGGAGGACGTCCTGCCCGTCATCGCCGAGTACTGGGACCGCGGCGAGTACAACCTCGACCTCGTGCGCCGCATGGGCGAGCTCGACCTGCTCCGCGACGGCGTGGACGTGCCCGGCATGCCCCCCATGTCCAAGATGGCCGCTGGTCTGGTGGCCATGGAGCTCTCGCGCGGCGACGGCTCCATCTCCACGGTGTCCGGTGTCCAGGGCGGGCTGGCCATGCGCTCGATCGCCTTGTGTGGCAGCGACGAGCAGAAGCAGCGCTGGCTGCCGGACATGGCCACTGGCAAGCTCCTCGGTGCGTTCGCGCTGACCGAGCCGGCCCACGGCTCCGACTCCATCGGGCTCGAGAGCAAGGCCACCCCTGTGGAGGGCGGATACATCCTCAACGGCGCCAAGAAGTGGATCGGCAACGGATCCATGGGCGGGATCACCGTGGTGTGGGCACGCAGCGACGAGGACGGCGCCGTCCACGGGTTCGTGGTCCCCCAGGAGTCGGAGGGCTACACGGGCACCACCATGAAGGCCAAGCTGGCCCTGCGGGCCATCCACCAGGCCGAGATCACGCTCGAGAACGTCTTCGTGCCCACGGAGAACGTCCTGCCGCACGCCAAGAGCTTCCGGGACACCTCCGCTGTGCTGTTCGCCACCCGCATCGGGGTGGCCTGGGCCGCGGTGGGCCACGCCCAGGCGTGCTACGAGACCGCGGTGCACTACGCCAAGCAGCGCCACCAGTTCGGGCGCCCGCTGGCCGCATCGCAGATCGTGCAGGAACGGCTCACCCGCATGCTCAGCGAGCTCACCCAGATCCAGACCCTCGTGATGGCCATGGCCCGCAAGGAGGAGGCCGGGACGCTCAGCGGTCCGCAGGCCTCGCTGGCCAAGTACACCGCCACGCGCACCGCGCGCCAGGTGGCCATGAACGCCCGGGATCTACTGGGCGGCAACGGCATCCTCATGGAGAACCGCGTGGCACGGCACTTCGCGGACATCGAGGCCATCCACACGTACGAGGGCACCGAGACGGTTCAGGCGCTCATCATCGGCAAGTCCGTCACGGGGATCTCCGCCTACAAGTGACCCGGCGGGGTGTGTCCCGATCGCCGACTCCTCAGGAGCATCATGTTCGCCAACAACGAGCCCATGACTCCCTTGCGCTTCCTGGAGCGCAGCGCGGAGGTCTTCCCTGATCGCCGTGCGGTCGTGCACGGGTCCCGGGAGTGGACCTACCGGGAGTTCCAACGGGACGTGCGGCGCTTCGCCACGGCGCTGCTGCCCCTGGTGACCGGGGCGGAATCCCCCGGACCCGAGGGGTACCGACGGGAGGAGGACCCGGCGGAGGGAACGTCCCGAGCGGCGTCGTCGACCAGCGAGGAGTTCCAGGGGGTGGATCTCCTGCAGCGGGACTGGCCCACCGTGGCCATGGTGGCCCCCAATGTGCCTGCCGCGCTCATGGCGCACTACGCGCTGCCCGCGGCCGGGGCCGTGCTGGTGCCGCTCAACCCGCGGTTGAGCGCTCGGGAACTGAACTACATCCTCGAGCACTGCGGGGCCCGCGTGGTCCTCGCGGACGTCTCAGCGCTGGAGACCGTGGCCGAGGCGCTCGCGGACCGTGCCGGGGTCGCACTGGTGCAGATTCCCGACGACCAGGCGGGTCTGCCGGCCGTGCGGGACGGGGCGGGAGCGGGCGTGCCCACGTTCGAGGAGTTCCTGGACGGCACGCCATCGGCTCCGCCCCAGACCGAGGGCACCGCCGGCGGGGCAGTGCGCTGGGCCGTGGCGGACGAGAACACGCCCATCACCCTGAACTACACCTCGGGCACCACGGGCAGGCCCAAGGGAGTGCTGTACTCCCACCGGGGGGCGTACCTGAACAATCTGGGTGAGGTGTTCCACAACGGTTTCACAGGCGAGACCCGGTACCTGTGGACCCTGCCCATGTTCCACTGCAACGGGTGGTGCACCACGTGGGCCGTGACGGCCGCCGGCGGTACGCACGTGTGTCTGCGAGCGGTGCGCCCGGACGCCATCTGGCAGGCATTCGACCAGGAGGGCATCACCCACCTGTGCGGCGCCCCGGCGGTGTGCTCGGTGATCGTGGACGCGGAACAGGCGCACCCCCTGGAACGTCCCATCCGCATCACCACGGCGGGAGCCCCGCCCGCGCCGAGCATCATCGAGCGCCTGGAGACCGCCAGTTTCGAGGTGGTCCACGTGTACGGGCTCACCGAGGTGTTCGGCCCCATCACCATCTGCGAGCCCCAGGAGCAGTGGCGGTCCCTGTCCGCCTCAGACCGGGCGCGGCAGATGTCCCGGCAGGGAGTTGCCATGATCCAGGCGGAATCTGCTCGGATCGTGGATCCCGACATGCAGGACGTCCCCGCAGACGGGGAGTCGCTCGGGGAGGTCGTGCTCCGGGGGAACAACGTGATGATCGGCTACTACAGGGATCCAGAGACCACACGCGAGGCGTTCCGGGGCGGCTGGTTCCACACCGGGGACCTCGGGGTGATGCACCCGAACGGGTACATCCAGCTCACGGACCGCGCGAAGGACGTGATCATCTCCGGAGGCGAGAACATCTCCTCGATCGAGGTGGAGCAGGCGCTCTACTCCCACCCGGACGTTCTGGACGTGGCCGTGGTGGGGGTGGCCCACGAGAAGTGGGGGGAACGGCCCGTGGCCCACGTGGTGCGTGCAGGCGGCTCCCAGGTCACGGAGGACGAGCTGCGTGAACACGTGCGATCGCAGCTCAGCGGATTCAAAGTGCCGGACACCGTGACCTTCAGCGACGAGCTGCCCCGCACGGCCACGGGCAAGGTGCGCAAGAACTTGCTGCGCAACTGACGAACTCGGCGGCCCCAGTGCCGCTGGCACGGGACCACGCGCCGGCGGGGGAGGTTGCGCCCCAGCAAGGGAGCCCCACTGGGCAGGGCAAACGCCGTTTTGCGCAGGTCAGCGGCCGTGTGTAATGTATTCCGAGTCGCCGCAAGGACGGACAGCCGAGAGCTGGCCTGGACGGTCGACCAGCCCCCTTCCTCCACAGGAACCAACCGCGTGAGAACGCGGAGTTGCGGACCGGATGAGGAACGGATAAGCTAGTCGAGTTGCCAACAGGACAGCACAAGAGCTTCCGAATCGCGGCAACGCAAACTTCCAATCCAAAGCCCTGGATCAGGGTTTAGATGTGGTGTGTTGTTTGTCAACTCAATAGTGTGTCTAGTTTGTTGATACCAGAAGTTTTATATTTTTGGTTGAGGCCCAGCATCTTTTCAGGTGTTTTCCCGTTTCCTGGGGGTGTTGGGTGTCAGCTGGGATCCCACCGTACCGCGCCTTGGTGTGTGGTGGGTGGTTTCTGTTGAATTTTTTGACGGAGAGTTTGATCCTGGCTCAGGACGAACGCTGGCGGCGTGCTTAACACATGCAAGTCGAACGCTGAA
>NZ_JASDCY010000093.1:0-5628 GCF_030407675.1 Kocuria sp. APC 4018
CCTCGGGGCGTGCTTCGGTGACGGTGGTGCTCATGACTGCATCAGACCTTCTGCCAGGGGACCCAGCGTGAGAACGGGGAAGAACACGAGGGCGGTCACCAGGACCGCGGTGCCCGCGGTGAGCCCCACGAACAGGGGCCGGTGCGTGGGCAGGGTGCCCGCGGTCGCGGGGACCTTCTCCTGCGCCGCGAGGGAGCCGGCCAGGGCCAGCACCAGGGCGATCGGGATGAACCGGCCGAAGAGCATGGCCACGCCGATCGCGGCGGTGAGCCACGGGGTGTCCGCGGTGAGGCCCGCGAACGCCGAGCCGTTGTTGTTGGCGCCGGACGCGAACGCGTAGAGCACCTCGGAGAGCCCGTGGGGGCCGGTGTTGGTCAGGGACTCGTTCTCGATGCTGTCCCGCAGCGCGGGGATCCCGAAGCTCAGGCCCACCCCGGCGAGCACCAGCACGGGCATCACCAGGATGTAGAGGCTCGCGAGCTTCATCTCGCGCGGGCCGATCTTCTTGCCCAGGTACTCGGGGGTGCGCCCCACCAGCAGCCCGGCCACGAACACGGCGATCACCGCGATCACGAGCATCCCGTAGAGCCCGGAGCCCACACCGCCGGGGGCCACCTCGCCCAGGAGCATGTTGAGCATGGGGACCATCCCGCCCAGGGCGGTGTAGGAGTCGTGCATGGAGTTCACCGCACCCGTGGAGGTCAGCGTGGTGGTGGCCGCGAAGATCACGGACTGGGGAATGCCGAAGCGGGCCTCCTTGCCCTCCATGGGGCCACCCGCGAGCTCGGGTGCGGTGCCCTGCCCGGCGGACTCGAACACCGCGAGCGCGAACAGCGAGGCCAGGTACAGCACGCCCATGACCGCGAGGATCGCGTACCCCTGGCGGTTGTCCCCCACCAGGCGCCCGAACGTGCGGGGCAGGGCGAACGGGATCACCAGGATCAGGAAGCACTCGAAGAGGCTGGTCCACCCGGTGGGGTTCTCGAACGGGTGGGAGGCGTTGGCGTTGTAGAAGCCGCCGCCGTTGGTGCCCAGCTCCTTGATGACCTCCTGGGAGGCCACCGGCCCGCCCGGGATGGACTGGGTGCCGCCGGCCACGGTGGTGACGTCCGTGAAGCCGTCGAAGTTCTGCACCACACCGCCCGCGATCAGCGCCAGTGCGCCCAGCACCGACAGCGGCAGCAGCACGCGCACCGTGGTGCGGGTGAGGTCCACCCAGAAGTTGCCGATGGTGCCGCTGCGCCGGTACGCGAAGCCGCGCACCAGGGCCACCGCCACCGCGATGCCCGTGGCGGCGGAGACGAAGTTCTGCACCGCCAGGCCCGCGAACTGCACGGTGTACGCGAGGTTCTCACCCGAGTACGCCTGCCAGTTGGTGTTGGTCACGAAGGAGATGGCCGTGTTGAACGCGACCCCCGGCTCCGGGTTGTCCGCGCCCGTGGAGAACGGCAGCCACTTCTGGGTGCGCTGCAGCAGGTACAGCAGCAGCACGCCCGCCAGGGAGAAGTACAGCACCGCGCGCAGGTACGCCTGCCAGGACTGCTCCTGGTCCGCGGCCACGCCGGTCAGCCTGTAGAGGACCCGCTCCGGGGCCCAGTGCGTGCGGGTTTGGAAGACCCACGCCATGTAGTCGCCCAGGGGCCGGTAGGCCAGCGCGAGAGCCAGCACCAGCGTGCCCGCCGAGGCGAGGAAGGGAACCCACTCCATCAGAAGCTCTCCGGGTTCACCAGGGCGAAGACCAGGTACGCGATCGCCGCGACGCCCAGCACGAACGCGATGCCGCTGAGCACGATCACAGCTTGTCCACCGCCTTGCCCACCATCACCACGACCATGAACAGGGCGACCACGCCCAGGACGTACACGACATCAAGCACTGCTGGCTCCGATCGGAGATCACCGGCCGCAGGACCACGGCCGCCGCACCCTCCCTGGGTGCAGAACCTCAGTAGACGCCCGCCCCCACCGCCGGGGGAGGCCCCCTCACGGAACCCATACGCGCACCCTGCGGATCCTCACGGTTTCCTCACACCCGGGCGCTCGGGGCGCTGCTGCGCGAGGGGGAGCCGGATGCCGTGGGACGCGCTGGAAGGGCAGCGCGTGCGGGAGCCGGTCGGGTGGTGTCGTTGCCGGAGGTGGGGCGGACACGGGTGACGACGACGCCCGCTCGCCTCCCACCGTCCGTCTCCTGAGCGTGGCGCACCGCACATCCTGGGCCGGTTAGGAGACACAAGTTACCGATCGGTTATTCCCGCATTCCGCGCCGTCCGCTCCACGCGAATTGTTGCTGCGGAAAGCGATCGAGCGTGCCACGATACAGACATGGCTAACAACGATTCCACCAGCACTCAGATCCAGCTCGTCTCCCGGCCCGAGGGGTGGCCGGAGCACGAGAACTTCCGCACCGTCACCGTTGACCTGCCCGAGCTCGAGGACGGCCAGGTGCGCGTGCGCAACGAGTTCATGTCCGTGGACCCGTACATGCGCGGTCGCATGCGGGACGAGAAGAGCTACATCCCGCCGTTCGCCCTGAACGAGACCATGACCGGCGGGGCCATCGGCCGCGTGGTCGAGTCCCGCGCCGAGGAGCTCCCGGAGGGCACCCCCGTGCTGCACCAGTACGGCTGGCGCGACCTCGCCCAGGGCTCCGCGGACGAGTTCACCAAGGTCGAGGAACTTCCGAACGCGGAGCTGTCCGTGTACCTGGGCGTCCTGGGCATGACTGGGATGACCGCCTACACCGGGCTCACCCGCATTGCCGGGCTGAAGGAGGGGGACCGCGTGTTCGTCTCCGGTGCCGCGGGGGCGGTGGGCTCCACCGCAGGGCAGATCGCCAAGCTGCTGGGCGCCTCCTACGTGATCGGCTCGGCCGGCTCGGACGAGAAGGCACAGATGCTCACCGAGAAGTACGGCTTCGACAAGGTGCTCAACTACAAGGACGCCCCCATCCGTGAGCAGCTCGCGCAGGCCGTGGGCGAGGACGGCGTGGACGTCTACTACGACAACGTGGGCGGCGACCACCTGGAGGCCGCACTGGACGTGCTCAACCGTCACGGACGCGTGGCCGTGTGCGGCGCGATCAGCCAGTACAACTCCACCGAGCGTCCCTGCGGCCCGGACAACATGGGGAACATCATCAAGAACTCCCTCATGCTGGAGGGCTTCACCATGGGCGACCACACGGACATCGCCCAGGAGTACCGCCAGCGGATGGGCGAGTGGTTCACCTCCGGCAAGGTCACCCACGACGAGACCGTGGTGGAGGGCCTGGACCACGCCGTGGACGCGTTCCTGGACATGATGAAGGGCGCGAACAAGGGCAAGATGGTCGTCAAGATCTGAGCACCGCGCGGCGCGGGCGGCCATGCGGATCTCCGGGCCCGCAGTCGTGCCCCGGGACGGCGACGCCGTCCCCGCCCCGTCCAACGAGCCGCCCCGCGCACGCCTGCGGGGCGGTTCGTTCGTATCATGGGCTCGGCCAGCCCTGCCCCGAGAGGAACCCGTGCCCCGCACCGCCCTGCCGCACCGTGTGAGTCCCGTGCAGATGCTGCGTGCGCTGCGCGATGAACCCGGGCTCGCGGCGCTGTTCGGGGACTGGCTTCACGGGGATGCGGTCATCGGTATCCGGCCCACACGTGTATTGGGTGCGGATGAGGACCCGTTCGCCGCGCTGGGCGCCGCGGACGATGACGCCGCCCTCACCGCCGAAGACCCCGCCCGGTTCGACGGCGGGTGGATCGGCTACCTGGGCTACCAGCTCTCGCGCCGGTTGGAGACCCTCCCGCCCGCGCCTCCGCGCTCCGGTGCCCTGCCGGAGCACCATCTGGCTCACTACGACCACGTCCTGGTGCACGACGCCGCCGCGGACCGCTGGTACTGCGAGTCCCTCCCCGGCACGGATCCGGGCCGGGTGCGGCGGACCGTCGCGCTCGTGGAGCGGGCGCTCGCGGGCGGCCCCGCGGCGTCGCCCGCCGGAGAGGCTCCCGCCTCGCGGCCGTACCGCTGCGAGCCGTTCGAGGCCGCCGTGACCGGCGCGGCCCACGCCGAGGCCGTGCGGCGCGCGCTGGCGCACATCCGGGACGGGGACATCTTCCAGGCGAACATCTGCCGCGAGCTCACGGCGGCATTCGACGGCGATGCGCTGGACCTGTTCTGCGCCGGGTACGAGCGGTTGCGGTCGCGTTTCGCCGCGTTCCTGCGCGTGCCGGGCGGCGCGGTGGCCAGCTTCTCGCCCGAGCTCTACCTGCGCCGCACCGGCCGCGCCGTGCTGACCTCCCCGATCAAGGGCACGGCGCCCGCGGACTCGGACCCCCGCGAGCTGCACGCCTCCGCCAAGAACCGCGCGGAGAACGTGATGATCGTGGACCTCATGCGCAACGACCTCTCCCGCGCGTGCGTCTCCGGCTCCGTCCTGAGCCCCGCCGTGCCGCGCGTGGAGCCGCACACGGGCGTCCACCACCTGGTCGCGGACGTCCACGGAACGCTGCGTCCCGGGCTCGACGACGCCGCCCTGCTGCGCTCCACGTTCCCGCCCGGCTCGTGCACGGGGGCGCCCAAGATCAGGGCCACCGAGATCATCAACGAGCTCGAGACCACCGCGCGGGGCGTCTACACCGGGGGCATCGGGTGTGTGAGCCCGGTGGCGGGTCTGGCGGTGAACGTGGCCATCCGGACCTTCGAGTTCTCCGGTGGGGCCGTGCGGCTGGGCGTGGGTGGCGGGATCGTCGCGGACTCGGACCCGGGCGGGGAGGCGTTCGAGACCCTCGTGAAGGCCGCCCCGCTGCTGGATGCGGTGGGTGCCCGGTTCGGGGAGGAGCTGACCCGCGAGTGGCGGGAGCACGCGGAGTCCTCGGAGGTGGCGACCCCGGCGTGCGTGGGCGGTGCCTCCCAGTGCGGCGAATTCACCGGGCGAGCGGGCGCGGGAAACCCGGGCGGGGCGGCGTCGTCGGGCCGGGCACCCGTCCTGCGGGACGCGCCTGTTCTCCGCGCGAGCCCCGATCCTGCTCCGGGCGTGTTCACCACGATGCTCGTCCGTGACGGGCGGCCGGAGCAGCTGGCGGAGCACCTGGCCCGGCTCCAGAGCAGCGTTCGTGCATGCTTCTCCTGTGACCTGCCTGGCGGGCTCGAGGAGCGGATCATCCGGTGCGCCGCCGCCCTGGAGGGCCGGCACCGGATGCGGGTCACGGCGGTTCCGGAGGCCGGGAGTCTGCGCATCGAGATGACCCGAGCCCCGCTCGATCCGCCCGACGTGGCCCCTCCCGTGGAGCCGTGGGTGCTGCGCCCGGTGGTGGTGCCCGGCGGGTGGGGGTGCCACAAGTGGGCGGACCGCGGCGCCCTGGACGCGGCACCCGGCCCGTGGTCCCCGGTGTGCGACCCGCTGCTGGTGGACGAGGACGGCACGGTGCTGGAGACCGGGCGGGCCAATGTGTTCGTGGTGCGCGGCGGCGTGGTCACCACCCCGCCCGCTGACGGCAGGATCCTGCCCGGGGTGATGCGCGCCCGGGTGATCGCGGCGCTGCGGTCCGCCGGGTACGAGGTCCGCGAACGGGCCATCGCACTCGCGGACCTCGCTGAGGTGTCGGAGGTGTTCGTGACCAATGCCCTGCGCGGCGCCCGTCCGGTGGGGGAG
>NZ_JASDCY010000094.1:0-5071 GCF_030407675.1 Kocuria sp. APC 4018
GGGGTGGACCCGGAGGCGGGGGTCACGGGCGGACGGGACGAGGATCCCCGGAATTGCACTATACAAATCTCTGAGTAGTATTTTGCACTATACAAATCCGAGACCCTCAGGAGGCGCCCGTGTCCGTCGACACCCAGGAGCACGTACCCACCGGCCAGCTGCCCGTGGTGGTGGAGCACAGCAGGTCCGGCCCGGCGCACTCCGCGGGGCCCGAGCGGCTGGTCACGCCCACGTTCGTGGTGGCGTGGGTGGTCAACTTCCTGCAGTACCTGACCTTCTACATGCTGGTCACCACCATGGCGCTGTACGCGGTGAAAAGCTTCGCGGCGTCGGACGCGGTGGGCGGCTTCGCGTCCAGCGCGTTCGTGGTGGGTGCCACCCTGGCGCGGCTGGTCTCCGGCTACCTGGTGGACGCGCTCGGGCGGCGGCGGATGCTGCTGATCGCCCTGGTGGTCGTGGCCGTGGCGTGCGCGCTGTACATCCCGGCGGGATCGCTGCCCGTGCTGATCGCGGTGCGCATGGTCCACGGCTTCGGCTACGCGTTCGCGAGCACCGCCGTGATGACGATCGCGCAGTCCGTGATCCCCGACTCCCGCCGCGGCGAGGGCACCGGGTACTTCGCGCTGGGCACCACGCTGGCGACGGCGATCGGTCCCGCCCTGGGGCTGTTCCTGGTGGGCAACCTGGACTACACGTGGCTGTTCTGGACCACCCTGGCCACCGCGGTGCTCGGCCTGGTGCTGGGCATCTTCCTGCGCGAGCCGCTGGCACACCAGGAGGCGAAGGCGGAACGCTCGAAGTTCTCCCTGAGCGACATCGCGCACCCGTCCGTGCTGCCCATCGGCTCCTTCATGCTGGTGGTGGGCGTCTGCTACGCGGGCGTGATCACCTACCTCAACGCCTACGCCGAGGAGCGCGGTGTCACCACGGGTGCCGCCCTGTTCTTCGTGGCGTACGCCGTGGCCATGCTGATCATGCGCCTGGTGCTGGGCAAGGTGCAGGACCAGCGCGGGGACAACGTGGTGGTGTACCTGGGCCTCATCTGCTTCGCTGTGGCGCTGGGCATCCTTGCTGTGGCCACCCAGGACTGGCAGGTGGTCGTGGCCGGCGCCATGACCGGTCTGGGCTACGGCACGCTCATGCCGGCCGCGCAGGCTATCGCCGTGAGCGCGGTGCCCGCCCACAAGCTGGGCACCGGCATCTCCACCCTGCTGCTGCTCATGGACGTGGGCGTGGGCATTGGCCCCGTGGTCCTGGGCCTGCTGCTCTCCGCCACCGGGTTCGGCACCATGTACACGGTGCTGGCGGTACTGGTGGTCGTGGCGGCTGTTCTGTACCACGCTGTCCACGGGCGGCACCCGCACGCCAAGCGGGGGCGGCTGGCGGTGGACTGACGGTTGCTCCTTTGGGGGCTCGTGGCGTGTGCCGCGGGCCCCTTTTCGTTGCGCGGTTGTTCGGGGGACAACGACGCCGCGGGGCCGGGTGGGTGCGTACCGGCGCCTCTGTGCCAGTCGGTGCCCCCTCCTAGAGTCGATCCATGGATTCCTCGTCATTGCATTTCAAAGAGTGGGATGTCCCCTCCGGGCTGAGGGCGTCGGCCCTGTTTGATGTGGGGTTCACTTCTGGAATCTATGTCCTCGTGTTTGCCAATGGCGAGGAGTACGTGGGCAAGACGGTGAATTTCCCTCGCCGCTTGATGGATCATCGTCGACGGTGGTCGGACATCGTGTCCGTGAGGTTCGCGCCGGTTATTGCAGAGGATCTCGACCGGATGGAACGCGCCGTCGTGTCCGCGCGAGAAGCTGACGGGGTCCTCCTACGCAACCTCTTGCTCCTCTCACAGTCGCTCGGGAGTTCACGTCTGGACTTGCTGATCGACAAGCAGGCCCAGGCGGAGTGGCTGACAGCGGATGAGGACTACACGGGACTGCACGTCGACCCGCAAAGAATTGCCCTTGCGCGCCGCAGGTTGCGTTCGCGGAACAAGCTGGACCAGCTCATGCGTCACCCTCAGGGCGAGGCCGTGGTTTCTACCGTGGCGGCTTATATCAGCGCGGTCATCCCTTCGCCGGATGTGGGGGGAGGGAACGTCCTGGACCTTGACGGCCATGCCTCACACCTCGAAGGGCCCACGGAATCGACGGTTGGCCACCCTCAGCATCCACAGCGTGGAAGTGCTGTTCCTGGGGGAGTGGAGGGGCGATGCCGGTGAGTGGGTGCTCTACACGGTCCTCAACATAGGGCCCCACGGGGATCTGCCGGCTGAGATCACCGCACTCGTCACCACCCACGGTCGTTACCGCTCAGCGGGCACGGTGAGGTCGGTTGAACTGGAGGGTTTCCATGCCGTCCCCGAGTTGCTGCGGATCCCCGGTGTCCTGCGTGCTGCACGATCGCTGGCGCTGGGCCAACTGCGGAAAGGGCGGGGTGCATTTTCACGGTTCCACAACGATGCTTTCGCCGATGCAGTGTTCGCATCTATGAGCGAGGGCGAAGGGTCCTAACCACTGAACCTGTCGCGGGAACCAATGGGACGAAAGGACGGGCGCGGACTGTATCTCGGCAGCTGAGATGTGCGGGGTGGCTATTCAAAGAAATCCTCGTCCACAGCCAAAACCTCGTACGTTTGTTTCACTTGAACGCCCACCCGGTACTTGATCATGAGCGCGACCAACCGGGCGCCGTCGATGAGGATAGGGCGGGGTTGCACCAACGATGCATACTCCTTAGCCAAGGCGGTGAAGGTGCTAGTGGTGATGAAAATACCTCGCGGTGCTCCCTTGACATGCAGAGCCCCTACGAAGGCCTGCAGCGCTTCACGGCCCACCGAGTTGGTTTCCGCATAGCGCTTCGCCTGTATATAGATTTGGTTCAACCCCAATGGGTCCTGATCGATAACACCATCGACGCCGCCATCGCCCGTGCCTCCGATACGCCGCCCGCGCTCTTCAATGCCTCCGTAGCCCATCTTGAGAAGAACCTGAACAACAGCCTCTTCGAAGAAGTCAGGGTGTGAGCCCCGGAGGCGCTGAAGTAGCTCCTCGCCGGTTTTGGTAGTCAGTTGCTCGAAGCCCTGGTCAATTTTCTCCAGGGGGTCAATTTCAGCGACATCAGTCACCAGGGCGGGAGTGGCCGTTGAACGTGCCTCTTTCTTCCAATACGACTTGAAATAGGTGTTCGCTGAACTGTACGTCATGCCATCCGGATGCTCTGAATGAAACTGTCGACCCGCGGCATTGAGGCGATAGTGCCCACGGGATGGCTTGTCCACGAGGTTGGCTCGGGCCAGATGGGTGAGGACCCAACTCATGCGGTGTTCGTAGTTGAGCTCGCCGCTGTTGAGTCGCTCTTGGAGAGCTTTCTCGCTGAGGTGAGCGAGGCGGGCAGCTCGTTCGAAGATCTCCTTGCGGTGGAGGGTCTCTCCAGGCTCCAGAACGTTCATGACGGGGCCCATGAGTTCGGGCCACGTGGGAACTTCACTGGGTCGGGCATTGGGTGAGGTCATGCAGCACCGCTCTCGTGTCTCTCTAGTGGCCGTCTCATGGCTCGAAACCTCAGTGTAGAGATTGCTGCTCAAACACTGGGTGTCAAGAGTGAGGTAAAGCACCGTGTTGTATACCCCCCTTGGGTATATAGTCGATGGCATGAACACGGCCGCTACCACCCACCCGACCAACCACCCAGACCCCCACACGGGTCACGACATGCACGACCACACCACCTCCGACCACTCCGGCCACGACATGTCCAACATGGCCGCCAGCGCCACCCTCCACTGCCTCACCGGCTGCTCCATCGGTGAGATCCTCGGCCTGATCCTGGCCACCGTGTTCGGGTGGGGCAATGTCACGAGCACCGCCGTGGCCATCGCCCTGGCCTTTGTGTTCGGCTACGCCTTGTCCTCCCTGCCCCTGCTGCGCTCCGGCATCAGCGTGGGCCAGGCGCTGCGCCTCGTGCTCGCCGCGGACACCGTCTCCATCCTCACCATGGAGGTCGTGGACAACCTCGTGATGTGGCTGGTCCCCGGCGCCATGGACGCCGGCCTGCTGGACGCCCTCTTCTGGGGCTCCATGGCCCTGTCCCTCGTGATCGCGTACTTCGCCGCTTACCCGGTGAACAAGGCCCTGCTGCGCCGCGGCAAGGGCCACGCCATCACCCACCACGCCTCCGGCGGCGGCCCCATGGACAACCGCCCGCTGGCGTACGGCATCAGCGCCTTCATGCTCGGTGGCTTCGTCGCCTCCTTCGGCACTCTGCTGTAGGGAACTCCCGCAGCGGGGCCCCGCTGCCACCGCGCATTCCGACCAGAAACCCGCCCATACCGGGGTCCAGAAACCCGGGAGGGCCCACAGAAAGGATCCGTCCCATGCGTCGACTTCCCCTCACCCTCGCCGGCCTCGCCATCCTGGTGACCGCCACCGCCTGCTCCGCCGGTTCCGATTCCGCGGACCACTCCGCCCACGAGGGCCACGAGACCAGCGCGAGCTCCAGCGCGACGAGCCAGGCGGCGTCGTCACCCGCGAGCGGCACGCCCAGTGCGAGCCAGGGCGGGCACGCTCACGGCCAGGAGCACATGCACGCCATGGACGGCGGCCCCGCCCCGGAGGGTATCGCCGCCGCGGAGAAGCCCACCTACCCCGTGGGCACGCAGGTCACGCTGACCACCGATCACATGGAGGGCATGAAGGACGCCCCGGCCACCGTGGTGGGCGCCTACAAAACCGTGACCTACGCCGTGAACTACACCCCCACGGACGGCGGGCCTGAGGTCACCAACCACAAGTGGGTGGTCCAGGAGGAGCTCAAGGGCGTCGGTTCGGAGCGCCTCGCGGACGGCACCGAGGTCACCATCGAGGCGGACCACATGCCCGGCATGAAGGGTGCCACGGGCACCATCGCCTCCTCCACCACCCAGACCGTCTACATGGTCGACTACGAGGCCGACGGCATGACCATGAAGAACCACAAGTGGGTCGTGGAGGACGAGCTCGCCCCGCGCCGCTGACGCCCCGGCGGACCACAGCGGACGACGACGCCGCCAGCCCCCCGCTCCCCGCCCCGCGCCCGAGCG
>NZ_JASDCY010000095.1:0-4805 GCF_030407675.1 Kocuria sp. APC 4018
CACCCCCGCCCGCTGCATTTACTCCGTTAGTGCAGAAATCAGGAGCCCCAGCTGCATTTGCTCCACTAGGCAGCGTCCACAGCTCGGGGGTGAGCATGCAGAGGGGCGGTGGATCTCCCGGCCAGAGGGTGTGTGGGGCAGGGCTGTGGACAACCCGCCCCGGTCAACGGATCACCTACCTACAGTTCCGGCATGGTGTTGTACCAGCAGCGTCCAGCCCCGTTTCTCCCTGAGCCACTGGTGGTTCCCACGGCGGAGACCGGCCGACGCGCCTCACAGTTGCTCGGCAGCCCGGGCGTGCAGCGACTCGCGCGGGGATTGTGGGTGCTCCGGGACAAACCGCTCACAGCAGTGGAAAGAGCTGTTCTCCTGCAGCGGCATCTGTGCCGGCCCGAGTCCGGGCTTCTGGTGAGCGGCCTGCACGGGCTGGAGCTGCTGCGGCTCCCCGTGGGCGGAAGTGAGGCGTGGGCGCAGGAGGTGCTTGCCCGGCCCCACCGGTCGCGCGGTCCACGCCAGGGGGCGTTCAGTGCTTCCTCACTGAACGCCGCGAACCACTGCGTTGAGCTGCTCTGGACTGGTCACCGCGCCCAGTCCAAGCAGGAGGGAGTGCGCATTGCCATGTCGCACGGTCTGCCCAGCCTCGTGGGCCCATGGGGCAGCAGGGTTGCCCACCCACTGGAGATGCTGTCCCGGATGAGCACCGTGCTGTCTCCGTGGCGGATCACTGCGTGCCTGGACGCGCTGCTGTCCACCCGGTTCGTCATCCCCGGCACGTCCCGCCCGGTGCAGTTCACGCGAGAGCAGTTGGAGGAGAGTCTGGACCAGCTCCCGCCTGCCGCTCGAGGCGTCATCCGGCTGCGCCGCGCCTGGCGTGATGCTCGGTCACCGTGCTGGTCGGCGGCGGAGACTCTGACCCGGCTGATCATTGCCCGGCACGACCTGCCTGAGCCGTCCCTGAACCACCAGGTGACGATCGCGGGGCGCACGTTCTTCCTGGACCTGGCATGGCCTGGTGCGCGAACGGCCGTGGAGTACAACGGCGGTGTCCATGCTCGTGAGGTGTCCCAGTACCGGGATGAGATGTACCGCCTCTCCCTCCTACGAGACGCAGGGTGGGACGTCTCGGTCCTCACATGGGACGACCTCCGCTCTCCAACCCGCAGGATGACGTGGCTCTCGCGCATTCAACGGGGCCTGGGTCGCCCGCACCGTGCTCTCTAGTGGAGTAAATGCAGCCGTACGGCCTGGAACCTGCATTAGCGGAGCAAATGCAGCAGCTGCAGCACATGCCGCGCAGGTTCGCGCACCGGCGGGGGCGCCTCTCCCCGGGTGCGCCGGTTCCCAGGCGCGGAGAGCGGAGGGCGACGGCGCTCGGTTCTGCTTCCGAGGGTCAGTTCGCCTGCTGCAGCTGCGCCAGCGGGGCCCAGCGCCTGAAGATGCGCCGCAGCGCCGCCGTCGCGGATCCGAGGTCCCCCTCATGGAGCAGGTCCAGGGCGTCGGCCATGTCCTGCGGGGACTCGTCCGGCTGGATCCGGTCCGCCAGGGAGCCGTAGTCCAGGCTCACCAGGGAAGCGGCGCTGAAGGATCCCAGCCAGCGGCTCAGCCGGGTGAGGTCCTGGGCGAAGGCGGCGGCCTGTCGGGCTTCATCCGGGAGGTCGTCCTCGGGGGTGTCGCCGGAAACGGCCCGTCCGGCGTCGTCGACGATCTGTGCGGCCTGGAGGGTGCGCTGCGCGGCGGCGTCCGCTGGGGCGATGAACCGGTGGATCTCCTGCCCGGAGTGCTGGGACGCCACATGGTCCGCTGGGGTGAAGGCCGCGAACCAGGCCAGGGGGATCGCGTAGGCGGCCTCTCGGGTGTAGACGGGCTGGAAAGCCTCGCTGGAGGTGGCCTTGGCGGCCTCCGCCACCTCCTGCTCGGGGACCAGCAGGGGCAGGAGCTGGGCGCTGTCCTCGTTCTCGGCGGCGGTGAACAGGCGCAGGGAGCGGCGCAGGCGCTGGGTGGGGTGGAACACGGGAAAGTCCCCTGGGCGGTTCGGGGACGCACCGGGTACCTGCCCGGCACCGCCCGGGGAGGTGCCGGGCAGCCGCCGCGCCCCGGCCGGTGCCGTGGAGAACGGCATGGTCCACAGCGGTTCGCGGGCCGGAGGCAGCAGGGACTGGGAGGTGTCCGCGATGCGGGCCAGCTGCTCCGAGAACTCGTGCACCCCGCCGGTGAAAGGGTCCAGGGCGCGGGGGATGCCGGGGGAGTAGTGGGCGTCCAGGTCCTGCTGGGGGACGTAGACGCGCAGCGCGAACCGCACGGGCGAGCCCGTGATGCTGCGGTAGGCGCTGCCCGCGTTGATCAGGGGCACGGGGTCAGTCGATCTCGATCACGACGGGCGCGTGGTCCGAGGCGCCCTTGCCCTTGCGCTCGTCCCGGTCGATCCAGGCGTCCTGCACGCGGGCGGCCAGTGCGGGGGAGCACAGCTGGAAGTCGATGCGCATGCCCTCCTTCTTGGGGAAGCGCAGCTGCTTGTAGTCCCAGTAGGTGTAGACGCCGGGGCCGGGGTGGCGCGGGCGCACCACGTCCTGGTAGCCGGCGTCCTCGATGAACGCGTGGAACGCCGCGCGCTCCGGCTCGCTGACGTGGGTGTAGCCGCCCTCCTTGAAGAGCTGGATGTCCCACACGTCGTCGTCCTGCGGGGCCACGTTCCAGTCGCCCACCAGGGCGATCTGCGCGTCCGGATCGTCCTGCAGCCACTGCTTGGCGTGGCCCTCCAGCACGCGCAGCCACTCGAGCTTGTACGGCATGTGGGGGTCCTCCAGGCCGCGGCCGTTGGGCACGTAGAGGGACCACACGCGCACGCCGTTGCAGGTGGCACCGATCGCGCGGGCCTCCTGCGCGGGCTCCTGGCCGGGCTTGCCGAACGTGGGCTGGTCCGGGAAGGTGCGCTCCACGTCCGTGAGCCCCACGCGGGACGCGATCGCCACGCCGTTCCACTGGCTCACGCCGAAGTGCGCCACCTCGTAGCCCGCGAACTCGAACAGCTCCCACGGGAAGTTCTCGTCCTTGGCCTTGGTCTCCTGGATGGCCAGCACGTCCACGTCCGAGCGGTCGAGCCACGCCTCGATGCGGTCGGCCCGGGCGCGGATGGAGTTCACGTTCCACGTGGCAATTCTCATGGGCTCCACCGTAGCCACCCGCGCGGCACCGGAGAAACCGGTGCAGGGCGGCCCGCGCGGGCCGGGGCTGGCGCAGGCACGGGGCACGACGCCGCTCGGCCGCGTTCCCCGCACGGGGCCGGTGCGGCGCGTGGGGCCTGAGGCGGTCGGGCGTCACGCCCCACTGCGCCAGGGGCTGGGCGCCGTCACCGGAGGAGCCCGGGGTGCGCCCGGGCCGTGGGTGGCGTCGTGCTCCCGTGCCTCACGCGTGGGGGCCGCCTCTGGCGCGGAGCGGATTCCCCGGGGACTTCCACCGGGATCCCAGGCAAGAGGCGGGACGCCCGGGAACACGGGGCAGTAGTGTGGCGGGATGACCCCCACGAACGTGCTGTCACAGATCAGAGAACGCCGGATCCTGCTGAAGGCGGCCGGTGTGGGCGCAGGGTCCCTGCTCGGTGCGCAGGCCGTGGTCGTGGCATCTCTGGCGGGCATCGACTGGTGGAAGCAGCGCGGGCGCAAGCAGCGTGACGCACCGCGTCCGGGAACGTTCACGGCCCAGGTGCAGGACTCGGAGCTGACCATCTACACGTCCGGGGAGGACGTCTACGAGGACATGCTCGAGGCCATCGACAACGCCGAGCACTCCATCCACATGGAGACGTTCATCTGGAAGAACGACGAGATCGGGCAGCGCTTCCTGGACGGCATGAACCGTGCGGTGGAGCGCGGCGTGGACGTGTTCGTGATCTACGACGGCTTCGCCAACCTGGTCATCCCGCAGACCTTCTACTCCTTCGACAGCGACATCCACGTGTTCCGCGTGCCGTTCCTGCGCCGCCCGTTCTGGAAGGGCCCCCTGCGGTTCTCGGGCCTGAACCACTCCAAGATCCTGGTGGTGGATGACGAGATCGGGTTCGTGGGCGGGTTCAACATCGGCTCCCTGTACTCCCGGCAGTGGCGGGACACGCACATCCGTGAGGTGGGCCCGGCCGTGTGGGGTCTGCGCAACGCGATCGCCACGGTGTGGAACGAGGACCGCGAGCCGGACAAGGAGATCGAGTGGGTTCCGCCGCAGAGCTGGGATCCCGAGGTGCGGGTGAACGCGAACCTGCCCATCCAGATCGTGTACCCCATCCGTGAGATGTACATGAACGCGATCGACCGGGCCCAGGACCACATCTGGATCAACACCCCGTACTTCATCCCGGACCAGCAGGTGCTGGACACGCTCCTGGACGCCGCGCGCCGCGGGGTGGACGTCCGCGTCATGGTCCCCAAGGACTCCAACCACATCCTCTCGGACTGGGTGTCCCGGGGGTTCTACGGCCAGCTGTTGGAGGGGGGCGTGACCATCCTGCTCTACGGCGCGTGCATGATCCATGCCAAGACCGCCACGATCGACGGTCAGTGGTCCACCGTGGGCACCGCCAACCTGGACCGCCTCTCCCTGTCCTTCAACTACGAGACCAACGTGGAGATCGTGGACCCGGACTTCGCCGCCCAGATGGAGAAGGTCTTCCTCGCGGACAGCGAGCACTGCGAGGAGCTCACCTCCCCCCAGTGGCGGGAGCGCCACCCCATGGCGCGGGTCGCGGAGGTCCTGCTGGTCCCGCTGCGCCCCCTGCTCTGACATCCCCGGCGCACGACGACGCCGCACGGCCGGCC
>NZ_JASDCY010000096.1:0-4685 GCF_030407675.1 Kocuria sp. APC 4018
CCAGGAGTAACGGCCTACAGCACCGTGATGTGGGTAGGGTACCGAGGTTCAAGCTGGGCAGGTCATGAGCTCCCTCAGCAGCTGGCGTTGCTCCAGGTGTTCTGATGTCTGTCTTTGATGGCAGCAGTGCGGACCCGCACAGACACGACTCCAGCAACATCGATGAGGCAGTGATCATTGGGCTTCTCGTATGAGTCAACCCACCTCGTAGCCTCTTGAAGCGTAGACGGATGCGGCTGCCAGTGACTTGTGGTCTCGGTATTAATCAGATCGGTATGGTCAGTAACTTGAACGTAGCCAAGGTAGGCATCATTTCCTGCGCTCGCTTCGTACAACTCATCAAGGATCTGGTTTTCCATCAAGGTGCCTAACTTTTAGAGGAATGTTAACTACCTGCACATAGTCTCATAGTTCCAGACATCAGGGAGAGCAGTTCATCAAGACAGTAAGAACAGGGAGAAGACTTGCCTTTGGAACTCACTATGTTCGTACTGATTTATGCCCTGCCCCCCGCTCTTCCCCAGTCCATCCCGTGGAGCTGTTTCTGAGAGGACCAGCCGATCAGCCTGGGAGGGAGTGAGGGAGCGGAGGGCAGGGGGATGCCTTAAACGCTCCCGTGGCACACCTTCGGCGAGGAAGGGTGGGGTAGGGAACGTCTAAGGCATCTTGAACACGTGCGGATCAGCCCGGTCGGTCGATCGGTCGCATCGGTTGACCACCTCGTGGGTGGTTGAAGAAGGCCCACGGCATTACTCGTGGGCAGTGGCGGCATGTGCGCACAGCTCCGGTGCTCGACCTCGTGACAGGGCTACTGTCCACGGGCGACACTGTAGGGCTTGGCACTCCTTCGCTTCCAGGTCTTACGACTCCTGGTGACGGCCCCTGTCTGTGCGCTCGGCAAAGGAGCCGGCTCTGACCCGGGGAGCACCGCGTGTGAGGCGGCTGGTGATGTTGATGCGGGGCCGCGTCTCAGGCCCCACCCAGGTCTTCCATCGCTGGGCGCTCCATTGCAACCGTTGGCGCAGTTGCTAGAATGGACTCAGTTGTTGTTGCAAACACCAGGATAGGGCACTGTTGGCGCAGTGCCCTTCCGCATGTCTGGGGTGTGTCGCTCCAGCACCCGCTAGGGATCTACTCAACGACCCACCGCAGAGACCCCTGAGAGGTGTCATGGATCCAGGATGGTTTGCCGTCATAGGTGCAGCAATCGGTGGCCTTGCCGGAGTCACGGGACCATTGCTGACCACCCTCATCCAGCAGCGCCGGGAAGATTGGCGAGCCCTTCGACCTGAGCTCCGCAACATGGTGGTTTCATTCACTGCAGCTGCCCAAGACGCATGGAATGCCAATCGCAAGTTGGCACTGCTCAGATACAACCTGCGCACTAGCCCTAATAAAGAATCTGCGTTGCGAGCCTTAGAGGAAGAATGCAAAGTTGCGGAGGACCGCGTCAGCAAAGAACTCGCAAACCTTCGTTTAACTCATCCAGAGCTGGGGCAGCTGGGTGCCCAACTATCAATAGTCTGGGGATTGCTGGGCGTCGAGCATATCTTGAATCCTGAATCTGAGATTGACATGGATTGCTACCGAAAATCTTACCAGGAGTCCTTAGATGCGTTCGAAGTCAGGGCAAGAGAAATGCTTCGTATCCATTAGAACTAAACCTTCCTATCGGCCGAACAGTTTCCTCCACTTTGCCCTTTTATCGTTTGCAACAGAGTCACGAGATTCCTCTTGTGCTGACGGATATACCCCAAGTTGCTTGGGATCGGCGGCTAACTCCCGGCTGGAAGTAGTAAGCATCCTCCGCTCAACAGTCAGTGTTTCGCTCAGCGCGTCCGCTAGTTCGCGTGCAGCTTGTGCTCGTTCTTCGGCTGAGCGTTGACGTTCTTCTGCCAGCTCTGCGCGGTGTCTGAGTTCCACGATCTGGCGCTCTAGGTCATGCACCTCAGAACGGCCTTGTACGGCGTTCTGAACGCCTTTTTCGGGTTCGGTGTGGTTATCTACCGGGGTGGTGGGTTTCATCATCCCAGAGGCCACCAGAGCGCTTATAGGGACTTGCCATCCATCAGGGGAGATTACTGCCCCACATTCCTCTAGGCGGCTTCGGTTCCGTCTGATCGTGGAGACGGAGACCCCGGCAACTTCGGCAGCTCGCTTCATCCCGAACACAGGTTGCTCAGTGGGGGTGTGCTCACTGTGCTCAGGGGGTGTCGTGTGCTCGCTCATGGTCCCATGATGACACGCTTTGAGGTCTGCTCATGGGAGGGCACCAGCGGTGTTCATCCGCTACAGGGCAGGGGTTCAGGGGTGTTCACCGGGGGAGCGCATGACTGTAGGTCACGCTGGGGTGAGGGGACTCCATGCGGTGCTCAGTGAACACAGCCGTTCTGATCTTTCTGGGATAAGCCCTGGCAAGGAGGAAGTGTCCCACTCGATCCGGATCACCTTGTGGACCTCGCGGGGTGAGCCAGCACAAGCGGGCCTCCTTGGCGAACAGCGCCGCTTAGCAGTCGAGGAATTTGAGATAGCTCCCTCTCCGGGTAGGTATACCCAGCGAGTGGGGCAACCTCACGGGAAGCCGTCTCCTAGTAGGCGTAATCTGACTCAGGACCGCACGGCCCCACGATGGACAATGCCCCGCCCACTCCCTCGATTGAGGGGAGCGAGCGGGGCGCTGTCCTGTGGGGACTCAGGCCGCTTGCCGAGCAATGTCCAGGTAGCGGTAGACCGTCTGGCGTGCGGGTGCATTACCCCCGAACTTGCGTGCAAGGGCGTCCGCAATCTCAGCGGCGTTGCGTCCCCTGTCGTGGAGCTCGGCGGCGTACTTCACTCGGGGATTGTCTGCGGTCACGGTGGCCCGTCCGCCCAGTTTCTTGCCCTGGCGTCGTGCTTCCTCCAAACCCATTTTGGTTCGCTCGCTGATCTTCTCCCGCTCGATAGACGCGAGCGTGGAGAGAATGGCCACCATGAGCCGGGTGACTCCCTTGTCTCCGCTGAAGATTGGTTCCGTGAGCGATTGGACGCCGATACCCCTAGCGCTCAGGGACTCCACCGTCTCCTGTAGGTGGATGTGGTCGCGGCCCAGCCGGTCCAACTTCCACACCACGACGGTGTCACCGGGGCGCAGCGCGTCCATCATGCGGTCCAGTTCAGGCCGGGACGTGGTGGTGCCAGACACGCCGCGCTCCACAAACACGCGCTCGCAACCGTCCTCACGCAGCTTGGCTTCCTGTGACTCCAGGCTGAGACCTTGGGCGGCTTGCTTGGCGGTGCTGACTCGGGCGTATCCGATCTTCATGGTTGGTGCTCTCCCTCATGGTGGTGTCCTGCCGTAGATGTTACATCTGAACGTACGTTGAACGCAACACCAGTTCGAGGGGTGGGAGTCCGCATGATGACGGGGCCGACTCGGCGAGCAAGTGTCACATCTTGAATCAGACGTTTGATGTAACAGTGACGTTCGAGAGTGAGCGGACGGCAGGAACCACCACGGCTGAGTGTGGGGCACCAGGGGTAGGGGGATGCCCCCGTTCGAATTGCTCCACGGATCGGCAGTACTCAGCACGCGGCGTAGGAAACGGGTTCAGACATTGCCCCTCGGGGTCACTTCCCTTGAAGTACCTGCGTTCCGTCCTATGTGACAGCTTCCACACCCAGGCGGTGGAGGTGTCTCAGGGCTTCTCCAACTTCTCCAGATCTGGCGAGAACCGGAGGAACCCATAGCGGGACTCAAGACTCGCAAGGTATGAGTCGGCATGAGCTTGTTCCTCAGTCGAAACAGCGAAGGGCCAGGGAAGGCCCGCCGTCTGGGCGAGGAACAACGCCCCAGCGGTAGCCCGCTTCGACGACGGCGGAGCGACCCGCTTGTGTTTGCTTCGCTGGTTCTGGTTGGGGGTGGCCGGCTGCAGGTGCAGAGGATTGCAGCACAAAGTGTTCCGGTCGGTGGTGTCCCCTGCACTCTTGCACCCGCGATGATCCAGCTGGTGACCTCTCCTGAGAGGTTCTTGCCCTGTCATCTCCCACACCACTCGGTAGGCGATCCATTTGCTTTGAGGAGAACCCTCGTAAGGGAGGAACAGCGGGCGAGGTTTTCCACCTTTGCTCTGCTTGGTGTCACCTCTCCACGTCCAGCAGTGGGGGTAGTCATCGATGACACCAAGACCAGCCGCCAACTGTTCGAGGTTCTGCTCATAGTGCCGCATCAGATGCAGATGCTCATGCTGGGAGCACAGGCTCACGCGGTGGGGAACCTGCATGAAGAACTCCTCCCCCCGCTTCCACAAGTCAGACCGGCCGAAGATCCTCGGAGTCTGCAAGGGGTCGCTGAACTCCCTGTAGGACCCTGGTTGCTCGATGACGGTGGAGCAGTAGTAGCACCGAACCGCGTGGTTCCTCCACGTACGAGCATGTGAAGCACAGCGCCGGGAGTCCGCAGCCGGCTTCACGCAGCCAGGGACAACGCACAGGGCTTGAGAGCCCATAGGAACCCACCTTTTCCGAAATCAAGCGAGCAAGCATGGCATCACCCACCCCCTCCGCACCAGCAGCTCCAAGGAAGGGCCCGTCGTATGGAGGCCCGGGCCGTTACTCCTGGCCCTGGAAGGACCAGGAGTAACGGCCTACAGCACCGTGATGTGGGTAGGGTACCGAGGTTCAAGCTGGGCAGGTCATGAGCTCCCTCA
>NZ_JASDCY010000097.1:0-3960 GCF_030407675.1 Kocuria sp. APC 4018
AGGACGCCCCCGCCCCGGGGCTCGCGCACTCAGGGGCGGGATCCGGGCCCCGCCCGGAAAGCGGTCGGGGTGTGCACCCGTGGTGGGGACAACGCGTTCGCCGACGCCACCAGGGCGGGTGACAACTGACCCCCATCCGGTCCACGGCCCGCCGCGATCCTTCGCGGTCCGTGTCCCCACATCAGCCCCGAATCATGTCATTGCGGGGTATTTGACCAGGTGAGGGGGTATATTCAGGTGTTAGCGGGCGTAAATCTCGGGGGAGATGAACACCGTGTGCTGGGGCCGCCTCACATCGGACCAGCACCGAGCGAGCGCGTGGGGCGTCTCGCCGTCGAACGGTTTTGGGGGGAAGGTTCGTCGACCGTGTTCCAGAAGGCAAGCCACAAGCACAAACATCTGTCCTGGCGTGAGAGCTACCAGCGCGAGCTGAGGGTCTACGACGCCGTCGCACTCGTCATCGCCCTGGCCGCGGCCCAGGCACTGCGGTTCGGGCGGCTCCAGGGGCTTCTGCAGCTGGACGAGCTGCCCATCCCCTACTGGCTGGTGGGCGTCCTGCTCGGGCTCGGCTGGTGGGTGTGGCTCGAGTTGAGGGGCACCCGCGGGGTGCGTCTGATCGGCAACGGGGCCGAAGAGGCCAAGCAGGTGGTCACGGCGTCGCTCACACTCTTCGCCGCGATCGCCATCGCGTCCTACGCCTTCAACGTGCCCACCGCGCGCGGGTACATCCTGATCGCCCTGCCCGTGGGCACGCTCACCCTGCTCGGGGGGCGCATGTGGACCCGCCGCCAGCTCATGCGCCGGCGCTCCCGGGGGCTCAACATGTCCCGCACCATGGTGGTGGGCCGCTTTCCGGGCGCCGTGGAGCTCGTGGGCGAGCTGCAGAGCCGCCCGGACGCGGGCTTCGACCCCGTGGTGGTCTACATGCCCACGTCGCACCACAAGCTGCCCGATTCCCTGGCGTCCGTCCGCCTGCCCGAGAACGCACTGGCGTCCGAGGAACGTCCGAGCGTGCAGGGGATCATGAGGGCCTGCCGCGAGCACGACGTGGAGACCCTGGTGATGGCGGCCGCGGTGCCGCTCAGCACCACGGAGATCCGCCACCTCGGCTGGGCCCTCGCGGACGAGCGCATCCGCCTGGTCATGAACACCGGTCTCACGGACGTGGCCGGTCCCCGCATCCACACTCAGCAGCTGGCCGGGCTTCCCCTGATCCACGTGGCCACGCCGCGGTTCACACGGGCCAAGAAGATCGTGAAGCGGTGCATCGACATCGCGGGCTCGCTCACCGCGCTGATCCTGCTCTTCCCCGTGATGCTCGTGCTGGGCATCCTGGTCAAGGCGCACGACGGCGGTCCGGCGTTCTTCGCGCAGGAGCGGGTGGGGATCGACGGCACCCGGTTCAAGATGCTCAAGTTCCGTTCCATGTACACCGATGCCGAGGAGCGCAAGGCCGCCCTGCTCGCGGCCAACGAGTCCGACGGCGGTGTGCTCTTCAAGATGAAGGACGATCCCCGGGTGACCAAGCCGGGCAAGTGGATGCGCCGGTACAGCCTGGACGAGCTGCCCCAGTTCATCAACGTGCTCAACGGCTCCATGTCCCTGGTGGGCCCCCGGCCCCCGCTCGCCAGCGAGGTGGACAAGTACGAGCAGCACGTCTATCGCAGACTCCGGGTCCGCCCCGGCATCACCGGCCTGTGGCAGGTGTCCGGGCGTTCCAACCTGGACTGGAACCAGACCGTCCGCCTGGACCTCTACTACGTGGAGAACTGGTCCCCCGTGCAGGACATGGTCATCATGCTGCGCACCGTGCGCGCCGTCTTCGCCTCCGACGGCGCCTACTGAGCAGCACTCCCGGACGGGCTGGGGAACGGGGCGGCCAGGAGCGCAGCGGCCGGGTACGGACACCTCGACCACTCCGCTCGGGAGGGCGCCGGCGGTCAGGAGCAACCGGGTACGGGGCACCTCGACCACTCCGCTCGAGCGGGCGCCGTCGGGGGCCAGCCGTCACCTCGGGGCCACGGGATGGTCACGCACCCGTCATCTCCGCGTCGCCCGAACCCGGGCGTGAGATCCCTCGAATTCCTGTGTGAACCTCTACACTTTCTAGTGCGTTCCCCCAGGTTGCTCGCCTTCCCCCCTGCCGAGCGGCTCCCCCTCATGCAGTAAGGCCAGGCCTATGACCTCCCCCCGCACATCAGTGCTGCCCGCCGCCGTGACCGCCGCCGCGCTGATCGTCACCAGCTTCCTCCCGGCCTCCGCGGCCGAGGACCCGCACCAGAACCTCAACCCGGACAAGGGCGACGTGGTCTCGGTCGAGACGGAGGAGCTGGAGACGGTGGTGCAGGATCCCCAGCTGCCCGCCGCCCCGCCGAAGACCGGGGACAAGAACCCCGGGGCCACCATGGGCCAGAAGATGAAGACCATGGAGGACACCACCAAGCTGTCCCCCGCCTCGGAGAAGGAGCTCGAGAAGGTCGAGAAGGCCGTGCTGGGACGCGGCCCTGCGGCGTCGACCTCCCCGTCCGGCGCGAGCACCCCGAGCAGCGGCGCCACCGGGACCAAGGCACCGCAGGCAGCGGACACCGGCGTGGGCCCCGCGGGTTCCATGTCGCTCGTGATCCAGCAGAACTCCTGGCGTCCGGCCGGGATCGCCGGGATGGACGTCTCCGGCTGGCAGCCCGCGGTCAACTGGAGCGCGGAGTACGCCAACGGCGCGCGCTTCGCCTACGTCAAGGCCACCGAGGGCATCGGCTACCGTTCCGAGGCGTTCAACGACCAGTACACCGGTTCCTACGCCGTGGGCATGAACCGCGGCGCCTACCACTTCGCGCTGCCCAGCCAGACCTCGGGCGCCGCGCAGGCCGACTTCTTCATCAGCAACGGCGGCGGCTGGTCCGCGGACGGCCGGACCCTGCCGGGGCTGCTGGACATCGAGTACAACCCGTACGCCTCGCTGGGCAACACGTGCTACGACATGTCCCCCGCCCAGATGAACTCGTGGATCCAGTCCTTCTCCGACCGCTACAAGCAGCGCACGGGACGACTGCCCGCCATCTACACCACCGCCGACTGGTGGAGCACCTGCACCGGCAACACCGCGCAGTTCAACAACCACCCGCTGCACCTCGCGTCCTACGGGGTCACCAGTCCCGGCTACATGCCCAACGGCTGGTCCCGCTACGACCTGTGGCAGTTCTCGGACAGCGGCCCGTTCTCCGGTGACTCCAACGTGTACGGCGGCTCGTGGCAGCAGTTCCAGTCCCTGGCCTCGTCCGCGAACTACCAGCCCCTGGGCGGGCGTCCGTCCGGCTACACGGTGAGCGGCGGCATCGGCGCGGTGTACAAGAAGACCGGCGGTGCCGCCACGTGGGGCCAGCCCGTCTCCAACGAGCGCAACGCGGGGTACGGCGGGAAGTACCAGCAGTTCTCCCGCAACGGCGTGATCAGCACCGCCTACTGGCACCCCGGCAGCGGGGCCCACATGCTGCGAAACAAGTCCAGCATCGGCGCCAAGTTCCTGGGTGCCGGCAGCGAGTACGGCTACGGCTTCCCCTCGACCGAGGAGCGCTCCATCCCCGGTGGCGCCTACCAGGTGTTCCGCGCTCCGAACGGCCGGACCACCAAGGTCATGTGGACGCCCCGCAACGGCTCGCACGCCATCAAGGAACAGGGCGCGATCGGCAAGCGCTGGGCCCAGGGCGGCATGGAGCGCGGCATGGGCTTCCCCACCACTGACGAGTACCGCCGCGGGGACGAGATCCGCCAGACCTTCTCCAAGGGCTACATGATCGGCTACAACACCAAGACCGGGCACGTGCGGGTCCTCAAGATCTGAGCCCCGGATCCGGGCTCCCCGGATCCCCCTGCAACACCCGTCCGACGGCGGCCCGGAGCACCGGGCCGCCGTTGCCGTGTCCGCCGGGCCCGGTCAGGCCCCGGCCAGCCCCGCACCGGAAC
>NZ_JASDCY010000098.1:0-3850 GCF_030407675.1 Kocuria sp. APC 4018
CCGGACCGCAGGAGCCCATCCCCCGGCCCCCCCTGCGGAGTCCGCTGAACTGACCGCGGCCCACTACACCCACCCGGTGCGGCGGCTCGCGCGCAGAGTCGCGCAGACCGTCTTCTTCCGCGGCATGGTGAACCGCACGATCACCCGCACCAACCTGGTGGACCCGGCGGCGTACGGGGTCAAGGGCACGTGCGTGGTGGTCGCCAACCACTCGAGCCACCTGGACGCCCCGCTGGTCATGAGTGGAGTGCCGCACTACATCTCCCGTGACCTGGCCACGGGCGTGGCCGCCGACTACTTCTTCACGGCGTGGCACAAGAAGTTCTTCACCCAGCTCGTGTTCAACGCGTTTCCCGTGGACCGGCGCGGCGAGGGTGCCAATCGAGGTCTGTCCAAGAAGCTGCTCGCGGCGGGCGTCCCCCTGCTGATCTTCCCGGAGGGCACCCGCTCGAAGACCGGCAAGATGGCACCGTTCCAGATCGGAGCGGCGTCGCTTGCCCTGTCCACCCAGGTGCCCGTGGTGCCCGTGGCCCTCATCGGCGCGCACGAGGCCATGCCCCGGGGAGCCAACTGGCCGCGCCGCGGTCGTCCGCCCGTGGTCGTGGCCGTGGGCGCACCGCTGCGCGCGCGGAGCAACGAGAACGCCATCGGCTTCAACGAGCGGATCGAAGCCGCCGTGCGGGCGCTGTACGCCGCGAACAGGCACCACATCCGGGACTGACGGCCAGAGCTGGGCCCGCTCCGAACCTCAGGACCCCGGCCGTTGCGAGGTGTGCCGACGCGCCGTCTCGGCATACCAGTCGAGGACGGCCGGATCTTCCACCGTGGCCCGGTTCAGGCTGCTCGGATCCGCACCCTGGAACAGCTTCTTCACCGGGATCTCCAGCAACTTGCCCGTGCGTGTGCGCGGCACCGCCGGCGCCTCGATGATCTCGTCCGGCACGTACCGCGGCGAGACCTGCTCGCGGATGGCGGCCACGATGCGCTGCTCCAGATCCTCCGTGAGCCGGGTGCCCGGTTCAGGAACCACGAACAGCGGCATGTAGTAGTCCCCGCCGGCCAGTTCGGCACCGATCGCCATGGACGCCGCAACGCCCGCCACGCGGTCCACCACGTGGGTGAGATCAGCGGAGCCCATCCGTATGCCTCCGCGGTTGATCGTGGAGTCCGAGCGACCGTGCACGATGAACGGCCCCTCGGACAGCTGGGTCACCCAGTCCCCCTGACGCCAGACCCCGGGGAACATGTCGAAGTAGGCCTCGCGGTAACGCGAGCCGTCCGGGTCGTTCCAGAACGCCACGGGCATGCTCGGCATGGGCGTGGTGATCACCAGCTCCCCCACCTCGTCCCACACACGCTCACCGCGGGAGTTCCAGGACTCGGCGGCCACACCGAGGTACGGCCCCATGATCTCGCCCCGGTACACCGGCTGGTACGGGTTGGTCCCGATGAACGCGCTGGTGACGTCCGTTCCCCCGGAGTCCGAACCCAGCCGCACGGTGGAGGAGACCGACTCGTACACCCAATCCCACGTGGCCTCCGGCAACGGGGACCCCGTCACCAGGATGGAGCGCAGCGCGGAGAAGTCCAGTCGAACGTTCGGCACCACACCCGCCCTCTGCACCATGGACAGCACCCCTGCGCCGGTGCCGAAGAACGTGGCCCGGTTCCGTGCGGCGAGCTCCAGTGACTTCTCGGGGCCCCCGAACGTGGGTGACCCGTCGTAGGTGATGATGCGGGCGCCGGTCAGGAGGATTCCCACCAGCATGTTCCACACCATCCATGTGGTGGCCACGGCGTAGTAGGCCACGTCATCCGGCCCGAGACCCGCGTGCAGACCGAGTGCCTTGCAGAACTCCAGAACCACTCCCCCGTGGGAGTGGACAATCCCTTTCGGTTTACCCGTGGTCCCCGAGGAGTAGAGGATCCACAGCGGGTGCTCGAAAGGAACCTGCTCGTAGCACGGTTCCGCAGGCTCTCCCAGGACGCCCGAGAGGCGCAGGGCACTGTCAGGCAGCGGCCCCACATCCCCATCCCCCATCTGGTCAACCACAATCAGTTGCTCTACCGAGGGCAAGACACCCAGCAGCGCATCGTAGGACCCCGTCATCTCCCGCACGGTGCCCCCGAACTCGTAGCCATCCACCACGAACAGCACCTTGGGCTCGATCTGGGCAAACCGGTCCGCCACCCCCGCCGGCCCGAAATCAGTGTTGACCACGGACCACACGGCCCCCACGGAAGCCGTCGCCAGCAGAGCGACCACGGTCTCCGGGATGTTGGGCAGCACTCCTGCCACACGATCCCCGCGGACCACCCCGAGGTCTCGCAGGCGCTGGGCGAGCGACGCCACTCTTGCCTCGAGATCGGACCAAGTCCACTCCAAGCGTTCACGGGTCTCGTGCTCACCGATGACGGCCAGCTCATGAGGCGACGTCCGCGCCCACCGCAACGTGTTCTCGGCATAGTTCAGCCGTGCGCCGGGGAACCACTCTGCACCGGGCATCGTGTGGGCCCTCAGTGCGCACTCCCCCTGCGCCGACGCCACGATGTCGAAATGCTCCCACACCGCACCCCAAAAACCGTCCAGGTCACTGATGGACCACTCATGCAGGGATGTGAACCCCGAAAGGCTGAGACCGCGGGATTCCTCGACCCACCGGGCAAAGGCCGCCATCCGTGAATCGCGAACCGCCTCCGGTGAAGGCTCCCACAGGAGGGCTCTACTGTTCTCACGTTCTCGTGCTCTCATCGGATCAACAGTCCTCTCGCTCACGGTGACCCACCTCGTGGGATCGTGCTCGAAACCTACCAGGTGGCTTGGCTCACAAGCGGGAGGACCAGAACTTCAGACGTCCGCACCGCCGGTGGACCGAGGAGGCGAGCAGTAAGGGAAGGCGTGAGGAGCACCGAGTCGGCTCACTCAGGTGGACACGCGGGCTCCCGCACCATGCAGCGACTGGTACGCACAAGAACCCGGCATGGACCGCCAGCGGCACGTGAAGCCATGGCGCACCGTGCAATGCCACGGACGTGAGGAGCGCGGCACGGTGCGCGGGACGAGTGCGGCGGCCCAGCGACCAACCGGTTCGGGGCCGATGCCGAGGGGCGGTAGGTGCCAGAGGCCGGCCGCTGCGTGAGGGCCTGGGGCGAGCCGCGGTGTCCGGGCACGGATCCTGGGCACGCGGGGATCCGTTGTCGGCCCCGAAGCGCCTGCGTGGCCGCGGCTGGTGGGAGAATGCTTGTTAAATGCGGGGAGGCCCCACCTGGTCCACTCTTCCTGAGTGGTCCTGGTGGGGCCTCAACCCTTCCACGTTGATTCCGGCGGTGACTTACTCTCCCACACCCTACCGAGTGCAGTACCATCAGCGCTGTGGGTCTTAGCTACCGGGTTCGGGATGGGACCGGGCGTTTCCCCCACGCTATAACCACCGGAAACCTGTACCCCCGCCCATGGTGGGGGAAACCTGGTTTCCCGTTGTCTACGGGAACAATATTCTGTTGCCAACCACACGACCCGAACCACCCTCACCGGAACACGCCCCCCGGCAGTGCCGGCCCAGGCTCTCGGGCCTGGGTTGCGTGTCCCCCCGGGGTGGGGGTTGTTGGTGGTCAACCACATAGTGAACGCGAACACCACACGTGATGACTGTTTGTGTGTGTATAAGTCTTCGGTGTATTAGTACCAGTCAGCTCCACGCCTTGCAACGCTTCCACACCTGGCCTATCAACCCAGTCGTCTACTGGGCACCTCACACCCCTCGAAGGGGGTCAGGAAATCTCATCTCGGAGCAAGCTTCCCGCTTAGATGCTTTCAGCGGTTATCAATCCCGAACGTAGCTAATCAGCG
>NZ_JASDCY010000099.1:0-3835 GCF_030407675.1 Kocuria sp. APC 4018
CGCCAGGCGCCCCGCCTGCCGGGGCGCCTGGCGCAGGGCGGGTAATCTCGCTGTCATGGCTGACGTGAATTCCCGTGACTTCCTGGCGACCCGACCCTGGACGGCGAGCTACGACCCCGGGGTCCCTCGGGACCTGGACCTGCCCGAGACCTCCCTGGTGCACATGCTCGAGAAGTCCGTGGCGCGGTACGGGGCCAAGACCGCGGTCGAGTTCTTCGGCGCGGGGACCACCTACGCGCAGCTCGGGGAACAGGTGCGGCGCGTGGCCGAGGGGCTGCGGGTGCTGGGCGTGCAGGCCGGGGACCGGGTGGCGATCGTGCTGCCCAACTGCCCCCAGCACATCGTGGCGTTCTATGCCGTGCTGCGGCTCGGCGCGATCGTGGTGGAGCACAACCCCCTCTACACGACCCCCGAGCTGCGCCACCAGTTCGAGGACCACGGTGCCCGCGTGGTGATCGCGTGGGACAAGGTGGCGTCGCGGATCACCAGCATGCCCAAGGACCTGGCCGTGGAGCACGTGGTGTCCGTGGACATCACCGCCGCCATGCCCGCGGCCATGCGCCTGGGCCTGCGGCTGCCCCTCAAGAAGCTCGCGGAGCAGCGGCGCGAGCTCACGGCCGCCGCTCCGGGCACGATCGCCTGGAAGTCCCTCCTGGACTCCGCGCCCCTGCGCTCGGACCACCCCCGCCCGAGTGCCACGGACATCGCCCTGCTGCAGTACACCTCCGGCACCACGGGCCAGCCCAAGGGCGCGATGCTGAGCCACCGGAACCTGGAGTCCAACGCGCTGATGGGGCAGCACTGGCTGGACTCCTCCTCCGACGAGGTCGTCTACGGCGTGCTTCCCCTGTTCCACGCCTTCGGGCTCACACTGGGTCTCACGTTCGCCATGTCACTCGGGGCCAAGCTGGTGCTGTTCCCCACGGTGCGTGCGGATCTGATCCTGAAGGCCATGAAGAAGTCCATGCCCACCGTGCTGCCCGCGGTTCCGCCGGTGTACCAGAAGGTGCTCGACGCCGCGCGGGAGCAGGGCAAGGACATCTCGGGCATCCGCGTGGCCGTCTCCGGTGCCATGAGCCTGCCCGTGCCCCTGGTGGCCACGTGGGAGCAGGCCACGGACGGCATGCTGATCGAGGGGTACGGGCTGACCGAGTGCTCCCCACTGGTGACGTGCAACCCGCTCAACGACCACCGCCGGGCGGGTTCGATCGGCATCCCATTCCCCGGCACCGACATCCGCATGGTGAACCCGGAGACGGGCGAGGACGTCCCGGTGGACGGCGAGGGCGAGCTGCTGGTCAAGGGCCCGCAGACCACCCAGGGCTACTGGAAACGCCCGGAGGAGACCGCCAAGCTCTTCACCGAGGACGGCTGGCTGCGCTCCGGGGACATCGTCACCGTGGACCAGGACGGCTTCCTGCGGGTGGTGGACCGCATCAAGGAGGTCATCATCACCGGCGGGTTCAACGTGGCCCCCACCGAGGTGGAGACCGCCCTGAAGCTGCACGACGGCGTGGCCGACGCCGCCGTGGTGGGGATCCCCAACGAGGACGGCAACGAGACGGTGGTGGCCGCCGTGGTGCTGGAACCCGGGGTGAGCCTGGACGAGGCCGCCCTGCGCCAGCACTGCTACGACAAGGTCACCCGGTACAAGGTCCCCCGCCGGATCATCGCCATGGAAGATCTTCCCCGCACGATGCTCGGCAAGACCCTGCGACGGGCCGTCAAGGAGGAGATCCTGGAGAAGAAGCTCCTGGACTCCTGACCACACCGCGCACCCGGTGCCACGGGCGGCAGCGGGGTGACGCACCCGGGGAACGGCCCGGGTGGGCTGGCTGGAGCACGTTCTCGGCGGCCCGCCGGGAGGCCGTGGCTCCGGACCCGAGGAGGTGGCCCGACATGGAGATCCGGCAGCTGACCTGCTTCATTGCGGTGGCCGAGGAGCGTCACTTCGGCCGGGCCGCCGACCGGCTGCACATGGCGCAGCCGGCGCTGTCCCTGCTGATCCGTCAGCTGGAGGAGCACCTGGGTGCCAGACTCCTGGACCGCACCACGCGCAGGGTGGACCTCACCCCCGCGGGTCAGGAGCTGCTGGACCGGGGGAGGCGGGTCCTCCACGACCTCGAGCTGCTCGAGGCCGATGTCCGGCGGGAGGGCGACTCCTCGGCGGGTGTGCTGCGGCTGGGGTTCGCCGGGGCCGCGGCGTACGACGTCGTCCCGGAGCTCGCGCGCGCGGTGCGGGAGGGGCTGCCCGGTGTCACGCTGAGCCTGCGGGGTGAGCTGCCGTCACCGGCGCTGGAGTCCGGGCTGCGGGACGGGAGCCTGGACGCGGCCCTGCTGCACCCGCCCGTGGCCTCGCCGGGCATCCGCCACCGCGTCGTGGGGCGTGAGCCCCTCGTGGTGGCCCTGCCCGTCGACGCACCGCTGACCGCGCGGCCGTCGGTGGGCGTGGGTGCCCTGGAGGGTCTTCCGGTGGTTGCGCACCCGCCCGGGTCACCGCTGCACCGGGCCGCCCAGGAGCTGTTCCTCGCCGCGGGGCTCCCCCTGCGCATCGGACAGGTGGCGCAGGACACGGCGAGCACGCTGTCACTCGTGGCGGCGGGAGGCGGGGTGGCGCTGGTTCCTGCGTCCGTACGGGCCCTGCAGCTGCGGGGGGTCGTGTACGCGGAGCTCGAGGGGTCCCCGCAGATCGACCTCGCGCTCGCCTGGCGTGACGAGGACCGCTCCGCCCGGCTGCGGGCTTTCCTGGACGTGGCCCTGGGGTGGGCCGACTCCGCGGGAGCCACGAGCACGAGCCCCGCGGCGCGCTGACGGGTCCGGGCCGCGCGGTTGACTCCCGCCGGGCGGCAGCTGCGCGGGCCACCGCAGCGTGTCCACGGGCCGGGTGAGCTCATCCGGGTCGTCTCCGCTCCCCGCGAAGCGCCTCGGAGCACCCGGATCCTGTGGCTCACCCGGGGGACAGGGAACAGGGAGAAGAGCGAGGCGGTCGCTATCCTGCCACCCCACGGTTGCGGGCAACGTTCCGCAACGGCGCAGGTCAGAGACCGGTTGGAGCGCTGTTTTGCGGGTTTACTTGCGTCTGGATGGACTTGCCGCATAAAGTGGTGATGTCGGCCGAAGTGGCCCGGGTGCATCCCCCCAAATACGCACCCGGATGATCCCCCGGCTGGCCGGCGTCCCGATCTCCCCCAGATTCGGGATGTCCGACGGGTCCTGCCGATCCCCCAAGTGGCAGGACCCGTCCCCTGTTAACGGGCCTTTCCGGCTCCTCCCCCAACGGACCGCACCGGGTGAGGCGCGGAGTCTTCCCGCCCGGTGGGGCGCCTCAGGCCAGTTTCAGATCCCCCAGACGGGGAACCACCTTGTGGGCGATGCTCAGCAGGGCCGCGCTCTCGTCCTCGGTGAGCTGGTCCACGAAGGCGGCCCGGACCATGGCGATGTGGGCGGGGGCCGCGCGGGTGATGGAGCTGCGCCCGTGCTCGGTGATCCCCACCACCAGGCCGCGGGCATCGGTGGGGCTGGGCGAGCGTCGGATCATGTCGCGGCGCTCCATGCGGGAGAGCATGTGGGACAGCCGCGAGCGCTCCCAGCCGAGCATGCGCAGCAGCTCGCGGGAGGGCAGCTCGCCGGTGGCCGACTCCGAGAGCGGGACCAGGACCTCGTACTCGGAGCCGGACAGCTCGCTGTCGCGCTGCAGCTGCCGGTCCACGGCGCGCTCCATGCTGCGGGACAGTTCCAGGAAGGCCCGCCACACCTCCTGCTCCCGGGCGTTCAGCCAGGGTGGGGTGCGGTTGCTCGATGTGCTGTCCATGCTCTGCTGCTTCCTCGGGGAGGC
>NZ_JASDCY010000100.1:0-3748 GCF_030407675.1 Kocuria sp. APC 4018
GCTGATTCCTCTGGATCTCGTCCCACCACACACCCTCACGATCAGGGTGTTGCGACAACCAGTTGAATCCGCCCTGAACGCCCTTATCGCTGTGGTGCGTGAGCCCGGTGACGGCCTGGCCTGCGTGATCGCGGGTCCAGATGCCCATCTCGAGCGCGTCCAACGCGAGGTCCGTTCGTAGCGACTTCGACAGCTGCCAGCCGACCACGCGGCGGGAGAACACGTCGATGACGAACGCGGCATACACCCAGCCGGCGAAGGTGCGGCAGTAGGTGATGTCCGCGACCCACAACTGGTTCGGAGCGGTCGCGGTGAAGTCACGTTCGACCAGGTCAGGTCGATTGTCGGGGCCGCGACCGGAGATCGTGGTGCGCGGGCCCTTGGCTCGGCTGATCCCTCGCAACCCCGCGACGCGCATGAGCCGCTCGACCGTGCAACGCGCCACCGAGATGCCCTCCCGCAGCAGCTGGGCGTGGACCTTCTTCGCCCCGTAGACGCCGAAGTTCGCCGCATGGACGCGGTGGATCTGGACCAGCAGTTCCTCGTCGCGTAGTGCTCGCTTCGAGGGTGGGCGGGTCTTGAACGCGTAGTACGTGCTCGGCGCGATCTGCGTGCCCGCTGCGGTCAGCGTTCGACAGATCGGCTCGACGCCGAACTCATGCTTGTGCTGGTCGATGTACTCCACGATCAACGCTGTGGGCGGTCGAGCTCCGCCGCGAAAAAAGCCGAGGCTGACCTCAGGATCGGCGGATTCAAGCGGTCAGTGCAACGAGTCCTGTGAGATGAGGCAGTCACTGATCACAGGAGGATCCGGATGCAGGGCAGGCACGGTCATCTCAGCCGGGAGCAGAAGCAGCTCGCGCTCAGGCTGCACGGGAAGGGCTGGCGGCTGGTCGACATCGCGAAGGAGATCAGCTGCAGCGCGCCGCTGGTCGGCATCATGGCCCGCACCGGCAGGCACCTTGACGCCAGGCCGTTTGGGTGGGAGCCACGTCAGGGCTGTCTGACGATCGACGAGCGCGAGCAGATCCTGCTCGGGATCAATCGCGGCGATACCTTCACCGCGATCGCAGAGCAGCTGGGGCGTGCGGTGTCGACCGTCAGCCGTGAGGTGAAGCGCGGTGGGGGTCGCTGCGGCTACTCGGCGTGGCGTGGTCATGAACGTGCCCGCGATAAGGCGCGTCGACCGAAGCCGTTCAAGCTTGCGTCGGGCCGGCTGCTCGAGGAGGTCGCCAGCCGGCTGGAGCAACTGTGGTCACCTGAGGAGATCGCAGCGCGCCTGCGGTTGGATCACGCCGACGACCCGGAGATGCGCGTGAGCCACGAGACGATCTACCAGTCGCTGTTCGTGCAGGGCCGAGGCGAACTGCGCCGTGAGCTGGCGCGGTGCCTGCGGTCCGGAAGAGCGGCCCGCAAGCCCCGCGAAACCACGGACGGTCGCGGCCGCATCCCCGGCATGATCATGCTCAGCGAGCGCCCCGCAGAAGCCGACGACCGCGCCGTGCCAGGCCACTGGGAAGGAGATCTCATCCTCGGCGAGGGCAGCCGCAGCGCCATCGGCACGCTCGTTGAGCGCTCGACGCGAATGACACTGCTGCTGCACCTGCCCGACGGCAAGAGCGCCGAGCAGGTCGAGGCCGCGATGCGCGCCGCAATCAGCAAGCTGCCGTCCTCGTTGATTCGAACGATCACCTGGGACCAAGGCGCGGAGATGTCCAAGCACGCCGCGTTCACCATCGCCACAGGAATCCCGATCTACTTCTGCGATCCCCACTCGCCCTGGCAGCGGGGGAGCAACGAGAACACCAACGGCCTGCTGCGCCAGTACCTGCCCAAAAGCACCGACCTGAGCGTCGTCAGCCGCGAGGAGTTGGACGCGATCCAGGACAGCCTCAACGGACGCCCCCGCAAGACGCTGGGCTATCTGACACCATCAGAGAAGCTCGCAGAGTTCCTTGCGCCCACCGCTTGAATGCGCCATCTCATTGGCGCGGCGGGCTTCGGCGAGTTCTCGACGCAGCCTGCGATTCTCTTCGCCCAGGCTCTCGTCAGTGGCGGGTGCCGGTGTGGCCTTGCTTGCTGTGATGGCTTGGTTGCACCAGGCGCGCAGGGTCTCGGGGCCGCAGCCCAGCGACTCGGCCACGACTCGGATGGAGGCCGCGCGTGGTCCGCCCTCGGTGGCTTGGCGGTCGAAGACCATCCGCACGGCGCGTTCGCGGAACTCGGGGGTGAACTTCATGGGCATGATCCGATTCTCCTTCAGGAAGCTCGGAACCAAACCCAGGGCGCTTCAGTCCATGCCGACCGTCAAGACCCACGTCGGCAACCTACTCGCTAAGACCAGCGCACGAGACCGCGTGCAGCTCGTCCTCTTCGCCCTCCGGACAGGACTCGCGGTGCTTTGACATCAGCCCGAATGCTCCGGTTCAACTCGTTCCGCGTCCCACGAACATCTGCTTGTGGGGACACGCCGAGACCCTCGCGTTCCTGCGGGGGTCTCGGTCTCTGTCTCGAAAAGTGTGTCTCGGATGCCTTCGTCTGAAGCGGGGTTTACGAGACGCTGCCACGCCAAACCCGGCCGCTACGCCGGGTCAGACTAGTCGATCCTCAATGATCCCGGTAGGACTGCGTGCGTCGCGGAAGGCGCAACCCGTAAGTATCCCGCTGAGCCCGCGCGGCGTGACGCATGCGCTCACCGCCGCTAGGAATGCGAGGAGCGGGATCATGAGCAACCACGGGAATCCGAAGCAGACAAGGAACCCGCCCACGCCCTGGATGGCGACGGCGCGGGCGACCAGCCGCCAGCGCGCGTCGTCATGAGAGCTCGGGACGAGGTAGACCGTGCGCTGCCCCAATGACGCGCCGCTGCCGGTCAGCGCTGGAAAGAAGACGGTCACGAGGGCGGCGACGGCGGCACCGGTGAAGAGCCAGCGTTCGAGGTCGAGCAGCTGAGAAGGGGTGAGGTCCTGCCCGGTGCCGCCCTGGCCGAGAGCGTAGAGGGTCGAGGCGACGGTGCCGCCGATGAAAACGGCGAGAGCGAGAAACCACGTGTCGAGCAGCATCCCGAGCAGCCGTCGCCCCCGCCCGACCGGTCGCCCGCGGTCGCGTTCGGCCAGCAGGTGGGCCTTGCTCGACAGCAGGCGCGGAGTGATTCTCTCCAACCCGATGCCGATGACCGCGCCGGTGGTGTTGGTAAACAGGTCGGTGACGTCGGCGAACCGGTACGGGCAGGGCGCGAGCCCCCAGTTCCCGGTGAGCTGGGTGAGCTCGATGAGCAGTGAGGTGCCGAATGCGGCGACCAGGACGACGCCGCGGGGCCATTCGAGCACCCGGCGCACGATGACCCCGAACGGGATGAACAGCACCATGTTCAGCGCGAACTCCCATACCACCCAGTCGCTGATCACGGCGGTGAGGCCGCCGGTGCGGAAGACGTCGATGACCGCTTTCGGGAATCGGAGCGGGTCGAGCAGCGGATGGGTGGCGTTGGCGGCGCAGTAGCCGGGGGCGAAGTCCGGCAGAGGGAAGACGGTGAACGCGGCGATGCCCGCGGCGTAGACGAACCCGGCCGACGTCCACAGCATCCGCATCGCATCGAAGCGGCCGTACCGGCGGTACTGCCACACGACCAAGGGCAGGAACAGCACCGCCGACACTGCGAGGCCGACCAGGGGACTGCCGCACATTTAGGTGACAGTTGGGGGTGTCAGGCCGCGAGGCTCACGGCCGGGTTCATGATGGTCTCGTA